>JAVVEP010000005.1 GCA_032250735.1 Gammaproteobacteria bacterium | reverse complement strand
CGCTTGGAATGATATGGGAAGAGCGAATGCTCTTGAGAAGTTACGGATTCAGGTTTCACTTATAGCGGCGGTTTTGGCCATCTAGGTTATTGGGGCGTGTGGACTGAAAATGGCGACGCACTTGCCGACGGCACCACAATCACCAAAGAAACCTTCGGCAACAGTGCGGCAGCCGAAAACTACACCGTGAATGTCTCGCCGGGTAAATTGTGGCGTCGTACACGCGTAGCCTCCAGCTTCGCTAACTTTATCGGCATGGAACTCAACTGGTGGGGAGATCCAAGTGATCCCTTCTGCATGAGTGGTTGCGCAAGCCAGGGTGACTACCGTGTAACAGTGTTGGACGAAACATCAGTCGGTGCCGGCGATTACAAGGTCGTTGCCACCAATTCCCTGACGTGGGGAGAGAGTGGTCCGCAGCTTGGAACGGCTTTATCACCGCAACCCAATATCACGCCAGCGAACAACTGGGAACAACTCTGGATGAACTCCGATGCCCTGGGCGGCAGTGTCGTGGTGAAAACCGCAGAGGTGGTCTTCTTCAAGGAAGAAATGGTTTCACCCAGCGAGACCACTCTTAACGGCCTCAACCTGACCTGTTTTGAACGCTGCCCACGCGGCGACATTGCCAGCTCTGCCACCCAGGAAACTGACCTGTTTCATGACCTGGACAGTGGGGCCGGCACCAATATCCAAAACCCCGATAGCAGCGGTACCGCAAGCAATCGTACGTACACCTTAGCGGTGGCAAACGGCAAGATGACCCTTACCGACGATACGCTCGCCGACCAATCTGTTGACGTGCCTGCCGACGTGGTTTGGACGAGTTTCACCGAAGACTGGTACCAGTGGGGCGTGCAAAGTGGTGACATGGTCACCACCACCGTTGCCGCTGGACTCACCGATTGGTATGAGGTGTACAACGCGACAACGACTTATCGTTGGGAAACCGGCAGCAACAACTGGAACCAGAATATTTCGGTATCAGGTACCGGCGGCATCGTCAGCTTTGATAAGCCACTACAAATGACCTATCAATATGTCCTGGGCGATGACCCCAATGGCGATAGCTTTCCCGCCGGCAGCACGTTCCTGCTGGAATACGGCGGTCCTGGTGAACTGTGGGGTTTCCCGTGGCAGGATGACGGTACTGGTCGCTGGTACTCAGCCCTGGCGCTGAAAGATGGCATCACCCTGACTGACGGCACCAACAGCTTCAAGCTACGCGGCATGGAAAAAGAGAAGACGATGCGTGATGTTGCCCTTACCCCTGATTGCGACGCGCTGAATGTTGATACCGTGCTTAGTCTGGAACTGCCTAGCGCGGTAGCCGCCTCACCCAGCTTTGCCTGGAGCGAGAAGCCAACGGTAACTGACGCGCCAGCTGTAATCGAAGGCGAACTTCAGTAATAGTGACTGTTAAGTAAAGCAACGAGGCCTCATCCCACATGGATGAGGCCTTTTTTTTAGGCGCAAACAAGCCTAGCCGACACAACTCAAAATATATCGCTTATAGTCCGGCATTAAACCCACCATATTCGATGCCCGTGAGTGCAGCCATATGCTGACTTTAGGTCGCCAGATTTGTGCGATTAACCTGCTGCAAGTGATCGTGTCCGCAGGCGCGGGCCATCACCTGCATCAGTTCGGTGGCGGCCTCGAAAAAGCGCGCCAGTTGCATGGCGGGTTTTTCCACGTCAAGCCTGGCGCGCAGATCCGATTTTTGTGTGACACATAGCGCAGACATCCCACCTGCGCTATGGTTGTAAGTGAGTCAAATCTTCTTACTGGAAAAACACTGGAACAATTCCTGCACCAAAAGGACAACGTATGCGACTACTCCACACCATGCTGCGCGTTGGCGACCTGGAACGCTCCATCGCCTTCTATACCGAAATTCTCGGCATGACATTATTACGCCGCAAAGACTACCCTGACGGGAAATTCACCCTGGCCTTTCTCGGCTACGGTGACGAAGCCACAAACACCGCGCTGGAACTGACCTACAACTGGGACACCGATCACTACCAGCTGGGCACCGGTTACGGCCACATCGCCATTGAAGTCGATGACGTCTACCAGGCCACGGATGCCATCAAACAACACGGCGGAAAAATTTTGCGTGAGGCAGGCCCGATGAACGCCGGCAGCACCATCATCGCCTTTGTCGCCGATCCCGATGGTTATCCCATTGAATTAATCGGCAGCCAATAACGCCGAGTTACCACGCAAATCATGCTAACCAAACTAGCTGCATTTCCCAAACCACAGAAGGTGCATGACAAGGAGAACGTCATGAACAGATCATCTTTCCCTCACCTGCCTCTTATCCTGCTAACGGCTTGGCTGATGATATGTACCACTGCCAGCGCGGATCACAGCTGCACGGATTGCCATACCAGCAACACCCCCAACAACACCGACCTCATCAAACCACTTTCCGCCCTCTGTGCTGACTGCCATGCCGAGCGCATCGCCGCCGGGGAACACGTGGTGGATGTCCCGGTGTTCGCCGCAAACACCCGCTTGCCGTTGCACAACGGGACAATAAGTTGTGCCACCTGTCATGACCCTCACCAGCCCTTCGCGGCATTGCGGATGGTGGATCCGGAGTTGTGTAGGCAATGCCATACCCGTTAAAACGTATCGCACCCGCCAACTCAGCCATGAACAACAAGCGAATCATGGAAACCAATGCCTTAGCCCACTACGACACAAGCGACAATCCAGCCAACTGCTGCCCAGGATTCAATCCCGAAGGTTGGGGTGAACAATAGACCGGCAATACCCTGCGCGCAGTAACGGGTAGTGATGTATGCGCTAGCGGTGTTTATCCCGCTGCTCGGTGCCGGCCGTGCCGTCCTGCGGCTCTAACCGTAAGTGCAAGGCCGCCTTGGCCAGCAGGTGGGCGCTGACCGGTGCGGTGATGAACAGGAACAGGGTTACCAGGATCTCGTGCAGGCTGATGCCGTCGTCCTGGGCGGAAAAGTACACTGCCGAGGCGATGAGGATGCAACCGACGCCCAGGGTGGTGGCCTTGGTCGGGCCGTGCAGGCGGGTATAGAAATCCCGCAGCCGCACCAGCCCCAGGGAACCGATGAAGGTGAACACCGCGCCGGTGATGATGAGTGTCGAAAGCAGAATATCCATGGGTCAGAGCCTGTGAAAAAATCGACGGCCGTAGCGAGGGCGTCGATTTGCGAGCGAAACAAGGCGCGCGACGTGAAAACAAGGGAGTTTGGTGAACCAAATGACCGCCGTTTTCATGGTGCGCAACGCCGTTGCAGCCGAAAAGTGACGTTCACAGTAGGTCGACGATTTTTTCACAGGCTCTCTGTCCTCATTCGATGATGTCGCCGCGCAACAGGTATTTGCACAACGCCACGGTGCCGACGAAGCCCATCAGGGCAATCAGCAGCGCGGCCTCGAAGTAGATGTTGTTGCCGAGATAGATGCCGAACAGCACCAGCAGGGCGATGGTGTTTACGTACAGGGTGTCGAGGGCGAGGATGCGGTCCGGCGCGCTGGGGCCGCGCAACAGCCGCCAGAAGGCGAACACCACGGCCAGCCCGACCAGGCTGAAGGCGATCAGCAGTGCGTTGTCGATCATGGCTCGAACACCTCCTTCAGTGGCGCCTCGTAACGCTGCTTGATGGTGCGCAGCACCGCCTCGGGATCATCGGTGCTGAGGGCGTGGATCAGTAGGTAGCGGCGATCGGCCGACAGCTCGGCCGAGACCGTGCCGGGGGTCAGACAGATGGTGTTAGACAGCAGGCTGATGGCCAGATCGGATTGCAGCTCCAGCGGCAGGCGCAGGAAGCACGGTCGCAGCCGCCGCGGGCCGCGCAGGATCAGGCCGGCGACAATAAAGTTGGCAGTGACGATATCGCTCAGCACCACGGCGATTAAGCGCAGCAGGGTCAGGGGGCGGCGGATCACCACCCGCTCGGGCCAAAATTGCCGCGTGAACAGCGGGATCAGCCAGCCCAGCAACAGCCCGAGGATGATGCTGGCGGCGGACAGCGCATTGCTCAGCAGCACCCACACCAGGACGAGGATCAGGCTCAGCAGCGGATGGGGTAACAGTCGTTTCATGGCCGGGACTCCAGCGCAAGCCCGGCGGCCGGACCCAGCACGGCGCGCACATAGTCGGCGGGTTGCAGCAGCTGGGCGGCGGTGGCGCGGGCGAATTCATCCACCGGCCCGGCGCCGATCACCAGCGCGCCGCACAGCAGGACCAGGGCCGTCGCCGGCAGCAGTTCGCCCACCGGCGATGCGCCGCGCTCGACGGCGGGACTCCCCTCCCCGGCCCGATAGAACAGCACGCTGCCGGACCGCGCCAGGGCGATGATGGCCAGCAGGCTGGTGACCAGGGTTACGCCGATGACCCAGGGCATCCACTGATGGTCGACCGCGGCCTGCAGGGTCAGCCACTTGCCGATGAAGCCCGACAGCGGCGGCAGCCCGGCGATGAGCAGGGCCACCACAAAAAACAGGCTGCCGATCAGCTGCCGATCGGCCAGGGCGACGCCCGGCTCGAGGCGGTCATCCGCCGCACCGCGCCGCCGGGTGATGGCGTCGGCCAGCAGGAAGAAGGCCCCGGCGGCGAAGGTGGCGTGCGGCAGATAATAGAGCCCGGCGGCGATGCCGGCGCTGGAGCCGAGCCCAAAGGCGGTCAGCAACGAGCCGACCGAGGCCACCACCAGGTAGGCGATCTGCTGGCGCAGGGCGGTGGACGCGAGCACGCCGAGCATGCCCACCAGCAGGGTAAGCAGGGCCAGCGGCAGCAGCCAGGCGGTGATCATGCCGGCCAGCGGACCGGCGCCGCCACCGAAGATCAGGGTATCCAGGCGCAGGATGCTGTAGGCCCCGACCTTGGTCATGATGGCGAACAGCGCCGCCACCGGGGCGCTGGTGTTGGCATAGGCGGCCGGCAGCCACAGGTGCAGCGGTAACAGCGCACCCTTCAGCGCAAACACCCCGAACAGCAGCAGCCCGGCGGCCTTCACCGGCCCCAGGTGTTCCGCCGGCAGCAGCGCCACCTGGCGGGCCAGGTCGGCCATGTTGAGGGTGCCCAGCACGCCATAGAGGGTGCCGGCGGCGAACAGGAACAGGGTCGAGCCGGCCAGGTTGATGACCACGAAGTGCAGCCCGGCGCGGGTCCGCAGGCGGCCGCCGCCGTGCAGCAACAGGCCATAGGAGGCCAGCAGCAGGACCT
Source organism: Gammaproteobacteria bacterium (assembly GCA_032250735.1). Taxonomy (NCBI): domain Bacteria; kingdom Pseudomonadati; phylum Pseudomonadota; class Gammaproteobacteria; species Gammaproteobacteria bacterium. The sequence continues at coordinate 163,166 of JAVVEP010000005.1, read as the reverse complement.
CGAAGAACACGAACAGGTTGAACAGGTCACCGGTCAGGAAGGCGCCGTTGAGGCCGAACAGCTGCAGCTGAAACAGCACGTGGAAATGCCGGCCCCGGGTGTCGTCGCCGCGCAGCGCGTGCAGCAGGGCGAAGCAGGCCAGCAGGCTGGTGATCAGCAGCATCCACACCGCCAGCCGATCCGCCACCAGCACGATGCCGAACGGCGGCGCCCAGCCGCCCAGGGCGTAGGTCAGGATCTCGCCGCCCTCGACCCGGGACAGTAGGGCCACGGCCAGGCCGATCTGGCCGAGTATCGCCAGCAGGCTCAGCAGCCGGCGCAGCTCGATGGCGAAGGGGCGCAGCAGCAACAGCAACACCCCGGCCAGCAGCGGCAGCAGCACGGGGGCGATCAGCAGGTGGCTCATGCGTCCTCCCGCCCGTCGACGTGGTCGTTACCCAGCTCGGCGCGGGCCTTCAGCGCCAGCATGATGACGAAGGCGGTCATGGCGAAGCCGATCACGATGGCGGTGAGCACCAGCGCCTGCGGCAGGGGGTCGGCATAGCCGGCGGCGGTCTGGGTGATGATGGGGGGCCGGCCGATGGTCAGCCGCCCCATGCTGAACAGGAACAGGTTCACCGCATAGGACAGAAAGGTCAGCCCCAGCACCACCGGAAAGGTGCGCGCGCGCAGGGTCAGGTAGACGCCGCAGGCGGTCAGCACGCCGATGATCAGGGCGATCAGGGCCTCCATCAGCGCGCCTCCTCGCCATCGGCCGGATCATGGCTGGCGCTGTGCATCAGCCCGAGGTGGATGAGGATCAGCAGGGTCGCGCCGACCACCACCAGGTAGACGCCGAGGTCGAAGGCCATGGCCGAGGCGACCTCGAATTTGCCGATCAGCGGCCAGTGGAGATAGGTAAAGGTGGAGGTCAAAAAGGGGTGGCCCACCAGCCAGCTGCCCAGCCCGGTGAGCGTGGCGATCAGCAGACCACTAGCGATCAGCGGGTGCATATTGGCCGGCAGGCGCGACTGGGTCCAGGCCACGCCGTTGGCCAGGTACTGCATGATCAGCGCCACGGCGGTGATCAGCCCGGCGATAAAGCCGCCGCCGGGCTGGTTGTGGCCGCGCAGCAGGATGAAGATCGACACCAGCAGGGCCAGCGGCAGCAGCAGCCGGGTCAGCGAGGCCATCACCGTCGGGTGCATATCCCAGTTCCAGGGGCGCCGGCCGTCGCTGTCCGGGCCCGGCAGCTGGAGCTGCTCCAGCAGGGCGAAGATGCCCAGCGCCGCCAGCGCCAGCACCGCAATCTCGCCGAGGGTGTCGTAGCCGCGAAAGTCCACCAGGATCACGTTCACCACGTTGTAGCCACCGCCGCCGGGCTTGGCGTTGTCGATGAAAAAATCGGCAATGCTCTGATAGGGCCGGCTCAGCACCGACCAGGCCAGCAGCGCCGCGCCCGCCCCGGCCACGCCGGCCAGCAGGCCGTCACGCCATACCCGCGCGTGGCTGGACTCGCGCTCGGGACGCTGGGGCATAAAGTACAGCGCCAGCAGCAACAGGACGATGGTGACGATCTCCACCGACAGCTGGGTCAGGGCCAGGTCCGGGGCGGAGAACTTGACGAAGATCAGCGCCACCACCAGCCCCACCGCGCCGATCAGCACCAGGGCGGTGAAACGCTGCCGGTGCAGCGCCACGGTGGCGATGGCGGCGAGCATCAGGCCGATGGCGGCGATCAGGCTGATGCCGTCCAGCGGCAGCGAGGCGCGCCCGCCGCTCAGAGGGCTGCCGCTGCTCAGAAAGCCGGCCACGCCCAGCACCAGGGCGGCGACAAACAGGCTCAGCATCAGGCGTTGCAGGCGGCCGGTGTCGAGCAGGCGGGTGACGCCACGCGCGGTGGCGAACAGCGCCTCCATCAGGGCATCGAACAGCGCCCTGCCCTGCAGGCGCTCGCCGTATTTCTCATGCAGGGCGTACAGCGGTGTGCGCATCGCGTACAGCGCGCCGCCGCCCAGCAGGGCCACCACGCTCATCAACAGCGCCGGGCTGAGGCCGTGCCAGATCGCCAGATCGAAGGCGGGCGGCGCGGTCTGCAACAGTCCGGCCGCCGCGATCCGCAGCATGGGCTCGACGGTGAGCGACGGCAGGATGCCCACCAGCAGGCACAGCGCCACCAGCACCTCCACCGGAATCTTCATCCAGCGCGGCGGTTCGTGCGGGATCCTGGGCAGGTCGATGGGCTCGCCGTTGAAAAACACGTCATGGATAAAGCGGAACGAATAGGCCACCGCGAAGATGCCGCCGAGGGTGATCAGGGTCGGCAGCAGCCAGCCCAACTGGAAATAGGTGCCGGCGCTGACCGCCTCGGCAAAGAACATCTCCTTGGAGAGAAAGCCGTTGAGCAGCGGCACCCCGGCCATGGAGGCGGCGGCCACCATCGCCAGCAGCGCGGTGTGCGGCATGTATTTCCACAGGCCGTTGAGCTTGCGCATATCGCGGCTACCGCTCTCGTGGTCGATGATGCCGGCGGCCATGAACAGCGAGGCCTTGAAGATGGCGTGGTTGATGATGTGGAACACGCCGGCCACCGCGGCCAGCGGCGTGCCGATGCCGAACAGCACGGTGATCAGGCCCAGGTGGCTGATGGTGGAATAGGCCAATAGGCCCTTGAGGTCATGCTGGAACAGGGCATAAAAGGCGCCCACCAGAAAGGTTACCAGGCCGACGCTGCCCACCAGCCACGACCACTCCGGCGTGCCCGACAGGGCCGGAAACAGCCGCGCCAGCAGGAACACCCCCGCCTTCACCATGGTGGCCGAGTGCAGGTAGGCGGACACCGGGGTGGGCGCGGCCATGGCGTTGGGTAGCCAGAAGTGGAACGGGAACTGCGCGGATTTGGTGAAGGCCCCCAGCAGCACCAGCACCAGCATGGGCAAATAAAGCGGGTGGGCGCGGATCAGGTCGCCGGCGTTGAGGATCACCGACAGCTCGTAGCTGCCGGCGATATGGCCCAGCAGGATGAAACCGCCGAGCAGGGCCAGCCCGCCGGCGCCGGTAATGGCCAGCGCCATGCGCGCCCCCTGACGGGCATCGGCGCGATGCTGCCAGTAGCTGATGAGCAGGAAGGAGGCGAGGCTGGTCAGCTCCCAGAAGATCAACAGCTGGATGATGTTTTCCGACAGCGCGATACCCAGCATCGCGCCCATGAACAACAGAAGGTAGCTGTAAAAGCGCCCCATGGAATCCTGCGCCGACAGGTAATAGCGGGCGTAGAAGATCACCAGCAGGCCGATGCCCAGAATCAGCAGGGCGAACAACAGCCCCAGACCATCGAGCCGGAATACCAGATCCATGCCTGCGCCCGGTATCCAGGTCCAGCGCTCGATCAGGGTCTCGCCGGCGAACACCGCCGGAATCTGTACCGCCAGTTGTAGCAGGGCCAACAGCGCCACCGCACCAGCGGTCCAGGCCGCGTACAGGCGGCCGAGGCGTGAAATCCAGGCGGTAAAGGCGCTGCCGGCGAACACCGTAAGCAGAAGGGATAGGGTCATCCCGCAAGCTTAACCGGCTTGGGTGTTTTGTGAAACCGGCGTAGCACGGGAAGATGCCGGGTTGACCCCCAATGGCCAGCAAAAGATCCGTGGCACTCATCCCGGCGGTTTGGGTACGGCTGTTGTGTCCCATAGTTGCAGTTATTGTTGTACGCCATTGCGGTAAGCCACCGACGCATAAAGCGACAGAATAACCGTCGAAAATAATGGTTGAATGGGAGAATAAATATTGCATTAATGCACTGAATTTTTGCCGCCGGACCGCTTCTTGCCGGCAGACCGACAGCTCACCCGCACACCCCTCGCGCACATGGACGCATCGACACCACGATCGACACCACAAGGAATGGACGTGAACAAGCCACCACACACTGAACCGGCCGACCTCGACGCGCTGGCCCCCGAGGTGTTCCGCCGCCTCACCGAGACCTCGGCCGACGGTATCGGTATCGCCCGGCTCGACAGCCACCTGCTGTATGCCAACGCCAGCCTACGACGGCTATTTGGGCTAACCGACCCGGCCACGCTGCACGAACAGCGCTTTTTTGACCATTACCCGCCGGCGGAGGCCGAGCGGCTGCGCTATGAGATCCTCCCCCAGGTGCTGGCCACGGGGGCGTGGGTTGGGCCGCTGGGGCTGATGCCGAAGAGTGGCGCGAGCCGGACCTTCATCCAGAGCCTCAGCCTGCTCCGCAGCGCGCACGGCGCGGCGGTGGGGTACACCACGGTCATCACCGACCTCAGCGAACGCGCCGCCACGGAGGCGAAGCTGGCCGGGTACCGCGAGTACCTCGAACAGCAGATGCAGGCACGCACCCAGGCGCTGGAACAACAGAGTCAGCGCAACCGTATGATCGTCAATGCCGCCTTCGACGGCTTCTTTGCCGCCGACCTGAAGGGTCGGCTATGCGACTGCAATCACGCCTATTGCGAGATGCTCGGCTACTCCCGGGAGGAGTTGTTGCAGCTGTCCGTCACCGATATCGAGGCCAATGAACAGCCTGCGGAGGTGGCCGCCCATATCCAGAAGGTCATCAAAACGGGGACGGACCGGTTCGACACCCGGCACCGGCGCAAGGACGGTAGCCTGATCGAGGTCAATATCAATGTGAGCCTGGAGACGGTGGGCGAGGCGGCGCAGTTTTTTGCCTTTGTGCACGACATCACCCCGCGCAAGCAGGTCGAGGCGGAGATCCTCAGGCGTCGCGACGAGGCCGAGCACGCCAACGCCGCCAAGTCCGACTTTCTGTCGCGCATGAGCCACGAGCTGCGCACCCCCCTGAATGCCATCCTCGGCTTTGGAGAGCTGCTGGAGACCGATCCGGAATCGCCGCTGAGCGCGACCCAGCTCGACAATGTGCGCGAGATCCGCCAGGCCGGAGACCATCTGCTGGCCCTGGTCAACGAGGTGCTGGATCTGTCCCGCGTCGAGAGCGGCCAGCTGCAGATCTGCCTGCAGGCGGTGGCCATCACCCCGATGATCGAGTCCTGTCTGGCCCAGCTACAGCCACAGGCCATGCAGCGCGGCCTGCGCATGACAGCCCTGCCTCTGGACACCCCCTGCGCGGTGCAGGCGGACCCTACCCGGCTCCGCGAGGTGTTGTTCAACCTGCTCACCAATGCCATCAAGTACAACCGGCCGGGCGGCGATATCCAGGTCAGCTGTACTCTTGAACCCATCCTCGCTCCCACCGTCGGTCCCGCTCTTAGTTCCACCGCCCGCTCCGGTCCGGCCGGAGAACAACGCCTGCGGATCTGCGTGCGCGACAGCGGTCGCGGCATCCCGGCCGAGGCCCTGCCCCGCCTGTTCCGGCCCTTTGAACGGCTGGAATCGGCCTACGAAGGGATCGAGGGCGCCGGCGTCGGGCTGGCCCTCAGCAAACAGCTGGTGGAGACCATGCAGGGCAGGATCGGGGTGGACAGCGTGCCGGGGGAGGGCAGCAACTTCTGGTTTGAATTGCCCATGGCCGATGCAGCCCCTGCCGCACCCGCTGTGGACCCCGCCCAGCTGACACCGCCGCGCGATGGCCAACGCAGGGTGCTGTGCATCGAGGACAATGCGGCCAACCTGCGCCTGATACGCAAGATCGTCGCCCCCCGCACGGACCTCGAACTGCTCGCCGCCACCAGCGCCGAGGCGGGACTGGAGATCGCCGTCACCCAGCGCCCGGCGCTGATCCTGCTGGACATCAACCTGCCGGGGATGGACGGTTTCGCGGCCCTCAGGCGGCTGCGCGAAAACCCCGCCACCCGGGACATCCCGGTGGTCGCCGTGACCGCCAACGCCATGACCACGGACATCGAACGCGGTCGGGCGGCCGGTTTTGCGGACTACCTCACCAAGCCGCTGGACCTGATGGCCTTCAACGCCGTGCTGGATCGATTGCTGGGCTAATGGAAACCGTCCTCAATCAAGAAGGGGGTATCGACCCACTGGCCGTCGACCTTGCCGGCCAGTGCCGCGCCAAACCTGCGCCAATGCTGGCGACCACTTCGGCAACGGTGACGGGCTGCTCGAATCTGCATTCGGAGCCATCGGGTAAACGGACAACAGGTATTGTGAGAACAAAAAAATATCAGCACCCGACCGGGTGCTGATATTAATGCGGTAGGCACGATTGGACTCGAACCAGCGACGACCCCTACCATGTCAGGCTAATGTTCTAATCAGCTGAGCAACCAGTTGAGCTATTAGTTGATCGATTAGTTGAGCTATGCGCCCCAAAGAGCCGGCATTGTAAGTAGTCGAAAATTCGGACGGTTCAATTTTTGCTCACGGCAGGGCCGTGCTGCCCAAACGTGCCACCCAAGAAAAAGGGGCGGAAACCGCCCCTTTTTCTTCGTTTCTTAAACTAAACAACTAAACGACCAAACTAGACACGACGCGCCATCTTGCGCTGACCGAAGACCATGCCCATGAGCCCCATACCGAACAGGAGAATGCTGCCGGGTTCGGGGACGGCTACTGCAAAGGTATCGGTGGTGTTGTTTAGGACACCATCCGCGCCGGCCACAAACGTTTCGTTGACACTAATATACTGGCCTGAGAGAGGGCTCGGGCCGTCTGGAGCGCCGGCCATGCTCTGCAGCGTGACAACAGTCCCATCACTTAGGGTAATTTCCTTGGTGACGTTGATATCAGAGGTATCTGCGGGAACATCGCTGTCCAGGCTGGCATGGATGAAACTTTCGTCATTCGGAAGGACGGCATTCGCGACATAATTCCAGAAGGAACTTTGGTTCGGGCCAAACCCGCTGAATGGCGATGCCACAAAGTTGAGCGAAACCTTATAGATGTCTTCACCGCCTACCTCATCTTCTGATAGCGTAACGACCGCCCAGCCAATGTCATCATAACCTCCAGTTCCATCACCATAGCTACCGAGATCCCACGTTGTGTCGCCATCAGCGTCTAATACCGGTCCAGCCGCCAGCCAGTTAGCGACAGTGTCCTGATAAAACACCACAGCCTGCGCCTGCCCCGCCATACCTAACCCCAACCCCAATGTAACGACGGATGTCGCCGCAAATTTTGTAAGCTTGTTCATGATTACTTTCTCCTTAGTTTCCATACAGTTGCAAAGTGGGCGAATCTATTCTTTTCACCGGCTTGCAATGCCCGTGATTACCACTCTGAGAAACAAACCGGCAAAATTCCGTGTTTCTGTGATTGCGTAAAGCACAAACTGAGCCACAATATCTTTATGCTTTAATATCAATATGTTACAAACTTCCCCTATCCGCAAATCCGCCTTTCTGTAAATTAATCCGACAAATCGCTGGACCTCACCGCGCCCTTGGCCGCGCGTTCTCACTGCCAGCGCTAAAATGGCGCCGAATATTCCATACATTATCTTTACAAACAAATAGTTATCATTAACGTAAAAATTCCCGACAACCCTGTTTCAGAAACCAGCTGAGCAATCAACTGAGCAATCAACTGAGCGATTAGTTGAGCGATTAGTTGAATTATCAGTTGAACTATCGCACCCAATTGAACCGGCATTGTAAGTAGCCGAAAATTCGGGACGGTTCAATTTTTGCTCACGGCAGGGCCGTGCTGCCCAATCGTGCTACCCAAACATGCCACCCAAGAAAAAGGGGCGGAAACCGCCCCTTTTTCTTCGTTTTTTAAACTAAACAACTAAGCGACCAAACTAGACACGACGCGCCATCTTGCGCTGACCGAAGACCATGCCCATGAGCCCGATGCCGAACAGGAGAATACTGCCGGGTTCGGGGATTGCTGCGAGTACAAAGGTATTGGTGGTGCTGTTGAGGATACCATCCTCACCGGCCACAAACGTTTCGTTCATGCTAATAGATTGGCCTGAGAGAGGACTCGGGCCGTCTGGAGCGCCGGCCATGCTCTGCAGCGTGACAACAGTCCCGTCACTGAGAGTAATTTCCTTGGTGACGTTGACAATAGAGGTATCTGCAGGAACATCGCTGTCCATACTGACATGGAGGAAATTTTCGTCACTCGGAAGGACGACATTCGCGACATAATTCCAGAAGGAACTTTGGCTCGGGCCAAACCCGCTGATTGGCGATTCCACAAAATTGAGCGAGACTTTATAGATGTCTTCACCGCCCACATCATCTTCTGATAGCGTGACGACCGCCCAGCCAATATCATCATAAGCTCCAGTCCCATCACTATAGCTGGCGAGATCCCACGTTGTGTCGCCATCAGCGTCTAGTACTGATCCAGCCGCCAGCCAGTTAGCGACAGTGTCCTGATAAAACACCACTGCCTGCGCCTGCCCCGCCATGCCTAATCCCAATCCTAGTGTAACGACAGATGCCGCCGCAATTTTTGTAAGCTTGTTCATGATTACTTTCTCCTAGTTTCCATACAGTTGCAAAGTGGGCGTATCCGCTTTCCATTGGCTTGCATTGCCCGTGATCACCACTCTGAGAAACAAACCGGCAAAATTCCGTGTTTCTGTAATTACATAAGGCATAAATTGGGCCACAATATCTTTCTATTTCAATATCAATATGTTATGGATTCAGCCTATCTGTAAATCCGCCATTCTGTAAACTAATCCGACGAATCGCTGGTTAATCCGATAAATCGCTAGTTAATCCGACAAATCGCTGGACCTCACCGCGCCCTTGGCCGCGAGCTCCTCAGTGCCGGCGCTAAATTGACGCCGAATATTCCATACATTATCTTTATAAACAAATAGTTATAACTAACGTAAAAATTCCCGACAACCCTGTTTCAGAGCCGCCTTGTTCAAGGCCTTGTTCAAGAAAGGTCCTCTCGGCCGCATAGCCCCGTTGCTTGCCGTCATTTCTCACGTACACCGAGCGTGGGATATTTAGGCTTTCGCCAGTTGTGGCGGACAGCCGACAGGATGATGTACTAGCAATTTTAAACCGCCCGCATATAATGGGAGTTGCTTGGGAAACTGCCGGTATCATTTGGTCTGGCACGGAAACTGCCTTAAGCCCTTCAAGCACATTCAACCATTCTGAAATTAAGGATGCTCATGACACAGCTCGATACTGAAAACCTTTACGATGCCAGGCGCGCCAGCGTCGCGGCGAAGTCGGCCAAAATCAAGCGCCTGACCCTGGACCTGTCCGAGGATCTGCATCGCGCCATCAAGAAGAACGCGGCAGATGAAGGCGTAACCATGGCCGAAAAGCTGCGGGCGCTGCTCATGGACTACTACGACCATAACAGCCGCGACCACGCCAGATAGACCGATTTACCCACCCCCGCCTAGCCCTCGCGCCCAGGCATGCCATTGTAGCGAAGGGTGGAATGCGCTCCCCGCATCTACTTGCTTTGTGGACAACTGCACCCGATATCCAGACTCATGTTCCCGCCTCGCGCGCCTCACGCCCCAACGTACTTCAGGCGCAGAAACGCCATGCCAAGGGCGACTACAAGGCCTCCATCATCCAGCTTAAGAATGCCTTGCAGGCAAGCCGCCAAGGTTTTATGAAATGGCTTATAGCACCCAAAAAAGCGGGGCGCTGGACCTGGTGGCCTTCAACGCCGCACTGGATCGACTGCCGGGGTCGCGGGCCCATTAAAGTTGTCGCCCCGCGCAACCGCAACATTACTGGGCTATAAGCGTCCGAATGGGAGATAGATCCCTGTCACATACCGAGAGGAACGAAGCATGAATCTGCTGGAACAACTAAAAACCATCACCACGGTCGTGGCGGACACCGGCGATATCGAGGCCATCGAGCGCTATCACCCCATCGACGCCACCACCAATCCCTCCCTGCTGCTGAAGGCGGCGCAGATGCCACAATACCGCGAGCACGTGGAATCGGCCATCCACTACGGCAAGACCCATGCCCACAACGAGCAGGAGCAAATCCGCCTGATCCTGGACAAAATCGCCGTCAACTTCGGCACCGAGATTTTGAAGATCGTCCCCGGCCGCGTCTCCACCGAGGTGGACGCGCGCCTGTCGTTCAACACCGAGGCCACCCTGCTGCGCGCCCAGCACCTCATCGACCTCTACGAGGAGGCCGGGGTGGACCGCGATCGCATCCTGATCAAGATCGCCTCCACCTGGGAGGGCATCCAGGCCGCCAAGCAACTGGAGCTGGACGGCATCCACTGCAACTGCACCCTGCTGTTCGATATGGCCCAGGCCGTGGCCGCCGCCGAGGCCGGCGTGACGCTGATCTCGCCCTTCGTGGGCCGCATCCTGGATTGGTATAAGAAGGTCGAGCACGTGGAAGGCTATGTGCCGATGGACGACCCGGGCGTGAAGTCCGTCACCGCCATCTACAACTACTTCAAGCACTTCGGCTACAAGACCCAGGTGATGGGCGCCAGCTTCCGCAACAAGGAAGAGATCCTGGAACTCGCCGGCTGCGACCTGCTCACCATCGCCCCGGACCTCATGGAACAACTGCAAAACCTCGACGGCGTGCTCACCCCCAGGCTCTCGGTGCAAGGCGCCAAGGGCCACAGCGTCGCGCCCATCGATGTCTCCGAACCCGGCTTCCGCTGGCTCATGAACAGCGACGCCATGGCCACGGAAAAACTCGCCGAAGGCATCCGCAACTTCACCGCCGACACCATCAAGCTGGAAGACTACGTGCGGGAACAGGCGCGGGCCGCCGCGGCATAGCGCCTGGGCTATACGCAAAGGGAGGACACACAGGTCCGCCCCTACATTCTTATCACCATCTCGAACCGGTAGGGGCAGGCCTGGGGGTCTGCCCACCTGACAACGCCGTTGTTTTTCGTGTGTAGATGTGTATCATCGGCGACGTGAACAGCAGGGAACTGATCAAAATATTGGAAGCCAACGGATGGTGCTTAACCCGAGTTCGCGGCAGCCATCATCAGTTCTCGCATCCGCACAAGCCGGGGAGCGTTACTGTTCCGCATCCGCGCAAAGACCTCGGTAAAGGTTTGGTCGCCGCCATCCTGCGGCAGACCGGTTTAAAATGAGGCAACCCACCATGCGTTTTCCCATCGCCATCGAACCCGGTAACGACACCCATGCGTATGGGGTGATCGTCCCCGATCTGCCCGGCTGCTACTCCGCGGGCGACACCCTTGACGAGGCCATCGCCAACGCCCCTGAGGCCATCCTCCTGTACCTGGAAGGTCTGCTTGAGGAAGATGCACCGCTGCCGGAGGCCCGCCCGCTGGAAGAACACCGCAAGAACCCTGACTTCGACGGCTGGCTTTGGGCCGTCGTTGACGTCGATCTTAACGCCCTTTCCGACAAGGTCGAGCGCGTCAACATCACCTTGCCGCATCGCGTGCTGCGCGCCCTGGATGTATTCGCCAAACGCCACGGTGAGAGTCGCTCGGGATTTCTGGCGCGGGCGGCGTTAATGGCGATGCGAGAAGACACCAATCACAAGGCATGAACCCGCCGCCCCTCCGCCCTTAGCAACCCAGCCCCGGGCATCGTGCGTTTAGCGCCCTTTGTTGATCTGTCGAGGCTGGTGCCCTGTTCGGTCCGGGCTATCAGCCCTTGCCGATTCCCCAGGGAGACTCTTGCAGCCACGCCTCTACCTGCGCCACCGGCATCGGCCTGCCCATGTAGTAGCCCTGTGCGGCGTCACAACCGTGCGCCCGCAGTCGCGCCCACACGGCCGCGTCCTCCACGCCTTCGGCCACCACGCTCAGGCCCAGCTCATGGGCCAGGGTGATGGTGGAGCGGACGATGCTCTCCGATTCGGCGTCGTCCAGCATGTCGTCGATAAAGGATTTGTCGATCTTCAGCGCCGTGACCGGCAGCTTCTTGAGATAACTCAGGGACGAATAACCGGTGCCGAAGTCGTCGATGTACAGCGGTATGCCCAGCGCCCTGAGGCGTAGCAGCACCGCCAGCGCCCCGGCTGGATCGGCCATCATGGCGCTCTCGGTGATCTCCATCTCCAGCAGGCCCGGCTCCAGCGCCCAGCTCGCACACAGGGCCTCGACCTTGTCGAGCAGCAGCGGGTCCTGCAGGTTATGGGCGGACAGATTGACCGCCACCGGCAGGCGGATACCCGCCTGTCCCCAGGCATGCAGCTGGCGCAGGGTGGTCTCCAGCACCCAGTCACTGAGGGCGCGGATCATGCCGGTGCGCTCCGCCAGGGGGATGAATTCATCCGGCGAGATCCAGCCATGCGTGGGGTGCGACCAGCGGGTCAGGGCCTCGAAACCAATCACGCGCCCTCTGACCATGGAGACCTTGGGCTGAAAATACAGCTCCAGGCCGCCGTCCTCCAGGGCACGGTTCAGGTCGGCGGCCAGCGCCAGATGCCGCTTCTTGTCGGCATCCAGCGCCGGGGAATAGACGGCATAACCGTTGCCGGTGGTCTTGGCCAGCTGCATCGCCACATCCGCGTGACGCAACAGATGTTCCGCATCACGGGCGTGCTCGGGGCAGAGCACAATCCCCGCATTCACCCTCAGCACCAGTGAAAAGCCGTCGATGCTAAACGGCTGGTTCAACAGTTTCAGGATACTCTGCGTCATCTGCTCGGCCTGCGCCAGATCGGCGCCCGGCAGCAGCATGGCGAATTCATCGCCGCGCATGCGGGCCACGTAACCCCCCTCGGGGCAGGCCCGGGTAAGGCGCGACGCGGTCTCCTGCATCACCTGGTTGCCGGCCTCAAAGCCCAGCGTGTCATTGATGTCACGCAACCGCGCCAGGTCAAACAACAGCAGCGCGAGCCGTTGCTGTGGCAGGGATTCCCGCGCCGCACAGCGCTCCAAAAATTCCTCCAGCGAGGTGTGGTTCGGCAGATCGGTCAGCTCGTCATAGTAGGCCATACGCTGGATGGTGGCCTGGGCCGCGGCATGCTGAATGCCGGTACGCAGGGTGCAGATGCCATAGGCCAGGTCACCTGCCATCTCCGACAGCAGGTCAAGCTCCGGGGCGTCAAAGGCCTGTCGATCCTCGGAGTACAGGGTGAAGGCCCCTATCACCGCATCATCCACCTGCAGGGGCAGGGACACGGCGGAGTCGATACCCTGCTCCCGCGCCAGCGCATGCCAGGGCTGGTAACGGGGATCGGTCTGCAGACCATGCACCGTGCAGGGCTGGCCTGTGCGGATCGCGATACCGGTGGGGCCAAGGCCGCGTTCGGTGTCGTCCCAGCTGATGCGTAGCCTGTCGGCCACGGCGCCGTCCATGCCCGCCCAGGCCATCGGCAGGACGGTCTTTTCGGCATCGTCCTGGGCGAAGCCGACCCAGACCATGCGATAGCCGCCGAGCTCCACCGCCACCCTGCACATCTCCTGCAGCAGCGCGGCCTCATCCTGGGTGCGCACCAGGGCATGGTTGCCGCCACTCAGGGTCTGCAGGGCCCGGTTGATGCGCTTCAGTTCCTGGTCCTGGCGCTGTGTCGCCTGCTCCCGCTGCTGCAGCGAGGCGGCCATCCGGTCAAAGGTCTGCGCCAGCTGCGAGAACTCTTTCGACCGATGCCGCAGCTCGGTGCGGGCGCCGAGATCGCCCCGCCCCAGGCGTTCGCTGGTGAGGGTCAGCACACTAAGCGGACGCAACACAAAGGCATTGCTGCCCGTCCAGCCCACGCTGATCACTACCAGCACGATCAGGCTCAGGGCCAGCAGATCCTGTTTGAAGCGGGCATCCACCTCGGCATAGGCGACGTTACGGGGGATGCCCACGCTGACATAGGCCCGCCTGCTTGCGTCCAGGGGGGTGAAGGCAAATAGCCGCTGCACGCCTTCGACATCGGTCGATTCGGCGATGCCCTCCGCGCCCCGTTCGAGGATCAGGCGTACAAAAGGCACATCGGCGATCGACCGGCCAAACCACTCCGCCGGATTGGGAATATGCGTCAGCACCGTACCGCGGACATCGAAGATGGTGATGGTGGTGCCGGCGGGCAGGGCGACGTCCCGCAGCTTGCGGCCCAGCCAGGCCAGGTCCAGCGCCGCGAAGATCACGCCATCGACACGGCCCTTCGCATCCCGTAGCGGGTAGCCCAGGTTGATCGCGCTCTTGCCGGTGATGCGGCCGATCTGATAGCCGCCGATGGTGAATTCATCGTTATTGATGGCGCCACGGAAATAGTCCCGATCCTCGATATGCACCGGCGAAGGCATGGGCAGGCCGCTGCAACGCATCACCCCGTCACGGCCGCTGACGCCAAAATTGGCATAGTAGGGATACTGTTCCAGCTGACGCACCAGCTCCCGCTGACAGGCGGGGCCGCCGTCCGTGGCCCGCACGCTTGGCAGCTGCGCCAGACTGGGCAACAGCTGCCGCGCCCCGGCGATGAGCTCGCGCTGCTCCAGCATCACCAGCCGGGCCAGTCTCAGGGCCAGGGCCTGGGTATGCAGGGTCTGGGTCTTGCGGGTCTCCACGGCATTGTGCAGCAGCAATGCAAATACCGGGACAATGATCAGGGCGAGCAGCAGCACGAGCCTTGCGCGCAGGCCAAAAAACCGATTTGAACTCATAAAAAAATTCCCTTTCCCGGCCCACTCCCCGCCTGTCGATGGGGATACGCCGAAGCACACACACTTTGCTAAAGATCCTTGCTGTGCGTATCAATATCTGACGATAGATAGCGGCGGCGGACATTTGCGGATGACGTACAGCACCCGGCATGTGCAGGTTACCTGTGACAGTAATTTGCGACCGATTCACCAGAAACTTGAATAGAACCTGTGGGTTGCATAGGCATTATCCACCCATCCTGGGTCGGCATGGCGCCCCAAGGATGTCCCGGACTTACCCAGCCCTGCCGCGCGCGCTTCTATTCGCCCGCCCATCGATCCTGCCCCAGGCAGAGGCCCTTGATCCATGGAAGAGATTAACCGGCGTGCGGCTGACGAGGCGGACGCGACAGGCCCGCATCGTGGGGTACAATCAGCGCCTTTCCACCGAAGGACACCCTTACTGATGAGCAACATGAGCAACGAGCTGGATCGGCTGCGACAGCAGCTGCGGGACTTCGCCGCCGAGCGGGACTGGGAGCAGTTCCATTCCCCCAAGAACCTGTCCATGGCGCTGATCGTCGAGGCCGCGGAGCTGGTGGAGCATTTCCAGTGGCTCACCGAGGCGCAGAGCAAGGCGCTGCCGGACGAGACGCGTGACAAGGTCGAGCAGGAGCTGGCGGACATCTTTCTCTATCTGATCCGCATCGCGGACATGCTCGACATGGATCTGCCCAGCGCCGCCCAGCGCAAGATCGAGATCAACCAGCAGAAATACCCCGCAAGCCAGGTACGCGGGCAGTCCAAGAAATACACCGAGTACTGACCGAGCACTGAAAGAACCGGCCATGAAAAAACCACCATGCTGAGCTATCGCCACGGCTTCCATGCCGGCAATTTTGCGGACGTGCAAAAACACGCCGTACTGACCCTGCTGGTGCAGGCACTGCTGCGCAAGGAGGCCCCCTTCTGTTATCTGGACACCCACGCCGGGGCCGCGGTCTACGACCTGCAATCGGCGCTGGCGCGCAAGACCGATGAGTATCAGGCGGGCATCGGCCGTCTCTGGGAACGCGACGACACGCCGCCCGAGGCGGCCGCCTACCTCGCGGCGGTGCGCGCCCTCAACCATGAACGCGGGGAAAACGGTCTGCGCTATTATCCCGGCTCGCCCTGGCTGGTAGACCATCTGCGCCGCGCCCAGGACCGCATGGTGCTCTCGGAGCTGCACACCACCGAGGCGCCGCTGCTGCAAGAGGCCTTCGCCAAACACCGGCGTCTTGCCGTGCATCACATGGACGGCTATCAGGCGCTCAGGGCCTTCCTGCCACCACAGGAGCGGCGCGGGCTGGTGCTGATCGACCCCGCCTATGAACGGGCCGACGAATTCCGGCGCGCGACCGAGGCCCTGGTCGCGGCCTGGCAGCGCTGGCCGACGGGGATCTTTGCGCTGTGGTATCCGATCGCCCGGCGCGACGCGCTGGCGGACTTTTACCGCCGGCTCACCGACAGCGGCATGCGCAAGGTGCTGCGCGCCGAGCTGGTCATCGCCCGCGACGACGTGCCCCACCGGCTCAACGGCTCGGGGCTGATCATCATCAACCCGCCCTGGCAGGTGGATGGGCAGATACGGGCATTGCAGGATTGGCTATGGAAGGTGCTGGCCGTGGACGGCGCGGGTGGACCGCGCCTCGACTGGCTGGTGCCGGAGTAACCTGTTCCGGTTAGCTGCGGCCAACCCGCGGCGGTTGCACGCACGGGCAACGCGCGCCCGGATCGGTTTATACAAACAGATACAGCAGCAGTGCGCCCAGGGCCAGGCGATAGATCACAAACGGCAGCATGCCGATGCGCTCCAGCAGTTGCAGAAACACGTGGATGCAGAGATAGGCGGCGATCGCCGAGGTGACCGTGCCGATGATGATTGCCCGCCAGTCCACCAGCGCCGGATCCTGCACCAGGTCAATCATCAACAGGCCGCCCGCCAGGGTGATGACCGGGATCGACAGCAGAAAAGAGAACCGGGCGGCGGCCTGGCGCGACAGCCCCAGCATCAGGCCGGCGGTCATGGTCACGCCGGAGCGGGAGGTGCCGGGGATCAGCGCCAGCGCCTGCGCCACGCCAATGATAAAGATGTCGCTGATGCGCAGGCTGTATTCATCGCGCTGGCCGCGACCCCTGGCATCCGCCCACCACAGCAGCAGACCAAAAAGGATCGTGGTCGCGGCGATCACCAGCTCCGAGCGCAGATGACCCTCGATAAGGCCCTTCAGCAACAGCCCGGCCAGCCCCACCGGCACCGTGCCCCACAACACCGCCCAGGCCAGCCGGCTGTTGACCGTATTCCTGCGGGTCCGCAGCGAGCCCAGCCAGTCCCGCGCCATCGGCACCAGCTCGCGGCGAAAATACAGTACCACCGCACTCAGGGTGCCCACGTGCACGGCCACATCGAAGGCCAGGCCCTGATCCTCCCAACCCAGCAGACGCGGCAACAGGATCAGGTGGGCCGAGCTGGAGATCGGCAGAAA
Source organism: Gammaproteobacteria bacterium (assembly GCA_032250735.1). NCBI lineage: Bacteria > Pseudomonadati > Pseudomonadota > Gammaproteobacteria > Gammaproteobacteria bacterium. Next base: position 146,205 of record JAVVEP010000005.1, on the reverse strand, counting down.
CTCGGTGAAGCCCTGTAACAGGGCGAGAAGAATCGCGTTCAGTGCGTCCATGTGCGGTTACTTTTTCCCGTTATGTTTGTGGTTATTTTTATCGGTTTTTGTCCGGCTTTCATGCCCGTCTAGACGGCGATCTTTTCCGCCACCAGCCGCGCCATCTGGCCGTTTTTCAGGGCGGTCTTTTCCACCACCCGAAAGCCGGTGTTCTCCAGCATGAAGGCCAGGTCATCGATACTGAAGCGATTGTGTTCGATGAAATGGATAAACAGGTCTTCCAGTTCATCGACCTTCGTTTGCCGGTCAAACACCGCCAGCTCGGTGTTTTGCAGATACTGCGCCAGGGGTGCGCGCACCCAGTCCAGCACATAGAAGATACCGCCGGGCTTCAGGCAGCGCTGCACCTCCTGCAGGGCGCGCACCGGCTGATGCATCTCGTGCAGCACCACCGAGGCCACCGCCGCATCGACACTGGCATCGGCTAACGGCAAATGGGGGTCATGCAGATCCGCCTCGATGATCTCACAGTTGTCCGGCAGGTCCTTGGTGGCATTCAGCATATATTCCGCACACTCGACGCCGATGGCCCTGATGTGCGGATGACGCTGCGCCACCTCCCGGAGAAACAGCGCCGGGCCGGTACCCAGATCGAGAATTAGCGGCTGCGCCGACAGGATCGGCTCAACCCGTTCGGCCCACACCGCCCAGAAATCATCATTAAACCGTCCGGCATGGGTATCTTTCATCGTCTGCACAAAGGCCTCGCCATCGCGATGATGTTTGGCCAGCATGGCCTGGGTCTGCTGTATCTTTTCGCTCATAATTTCATCTCCATAATTTCTAACTCAAAGCTGATGACGCAGATCCTGCAGGGCAAAGCCCCGCAGGGGATGGTCATAATTCCGGCTCAGGGCGATCACCTTGAAGCGCTCCCCCATCTCCCCGGGCAGGGTCAGGCGGCGGATCTGCTGCGCCTGGAGGATCTGCTGTCGTTCATTGTGTTCTGCGGTGGGGTCCTCGGAGCGCTGCGCCAGTTCCGCCAGCCCGCAGCCGAGTAGGAACAGCCCCTGGGTATTATACCCGCGCACCTCCAGCCCGGCCGCCACGGCGGCCTCGGCGATGGCGGTGAAGTCCACGTGGGCGGTGATGTCCTGCAGGCCGGGATAGACGAAGGGGTCGTCGTGGGCGCGATGCCGGTAGTGACACATCAGGGTGCCGCGACTGCGCTGCGGATGGTAATACTCATGGCGGGGGAAGCCGTAGTCGATGAGCAGCACCACACCGGCCGCCAGCCGCTCGGCGAGCGCCTCGACCCAGGCGCCGGCCGCCAGGTTCACTTCCGATTCATAGCCGTCGGGCAGGCCGCTGAGCTGGTCCAGCAGCGCGAGAGGCAGCTGTTGTTGTAGCACCGGCGCGGGTGCCAAGTCGTCACTGCGCCACTGAAAACGGCCCTGCTCAAAACCGACCCAGCGTTCCCGCAGGCCCGCCTCGCCCATGCCCCGCTTGTGCACCCGGAAGCAGTGCACGGGCAGCGCATCCAGCAGCTCGTTGGCCACCACCACCCCGCGAAAGCCCGACGCCGGCAGGGCGTTCAGCCACTGCACCCGGGGCAGCAGGTGGGGCACCCGTTCGCTGAGGGTCTGGTGTTGGCGGGCCTGCAGATCGGCGCTCAGCTCCAGGATGCTGTAGCGAGCCGGCAGGACGCCCAGGGTCTCCAGCTCGGCCAGCATGTCGGCGGCCATGCAGCCGGTGCCGCCACCGACCTCCAGCACCTCGCCACTGCCGGTCGCCTTCCCTGTTGGTTCCAGCGCCGTCAGCACCTCCGCCACCTGTTGCGCCAGGGCCCGCGAGAACAGCGGGGAGATCTCCGGGGCGGTGACAAAATCCCCCTGCTCGCCAAACTTGCTGGCCCCCGCCGAGTAATAGCCCAGCCCCGGCGCGAACAGCGCCAGCTCCATGTAACGGGCAAAGCTGATGCCACCACCCGCCGCGGCGATCTCGTCGGTGATCAGGCTGATGAGCCTTTCGCTGTGGGCCTGCGCCTCGGCATCGGGCGTGGGTAGCTGCAACAGGCTTTCGGGAGGACGTACGGGTGACATGACGAATCGACGCTCGGGTCAGGCCGGCATTGGACTATCGTCACCAATGGCGGGCAATAAATACAGAGTTACGTTACAGTGTGAGCACCCGTGTGGCGGGTGACTCGACCACCGGCGATTATTCGCTGACAGACTGGAAACAACGGCTTGAAGGATACCACACAACCCACTGACGACACGCCTGCCGCCGCCCCAGGGAGCCTGCAGGATCGTGTGATCCTGATCACCGGCGGCGTGCATCGCATCGGCGCCGTGATCGCCCGCACCCTGCATAAAGAGGGCGCGCGACTGGTGCTGCACTATCGCGCCTCGCGCAGCGCCGCCCAGGCCCTGCAGAAAGAGCTCAACGCCCTGCGCGCCGATTCCGTGGTGCTGGTGCGCGCCGACCTGCTGGACCAGGCCGCGCTGCCCGCGGTGATCGGCGATGCCCTCGCCACCTGGGGGCGGCTTGACGTGCTGATCAATAACGCCTCCAGCTTTTATCCCACCCCGCTGGGCTCGGTGAGCGAGACCGAATGGGACGACCTCATCGGCACCAATCTCAAGGCACCCTTCTTTCTGTCCCAGGCGGCGGCGCCGCACATCAAGCAGCAGCGCGGCTGCATTGTTAACATCGCCGACATCCATGCCGAGCGACCGCTGAAACGCTTTCCGGTCTATAGTATCGCCAAGGCCGGGCTGGTGATGCTGACCAAGTCGCTGGCCTGCGAGCTGGGCCCCGAGGTGCGCGTCAACGCCATCGCCCCCGGCGCCATCCTCTGGCCGGAACGGGAGCTTGATGAGGTCACCCAGCAACGCATCGTCTCGCGCACCTTCCTCAAGCGCCAGGGCAGCCCGCGCGACATTGCCCGCGCCGCGCTGTTCCTGATCCGCGATGCCGACTACACCAGCGGCCAGGTCATCACCGTCGATGGCGGCCGTTCACTCAACAGCTAGCCGGTAGCGAGGTCAGCATGAAACCCTACGCCGAATCCTGCGAGCAGAACAAGCACGCCATCCTGGCGGTGTTACGTCAGGAGCTGATGCACGCCCGGGAGCTGCTGGAGATCGGCAGCGGCACCGGCCAGCATGCAGTCTTTTTCGCCGTCGAGCTGCCCCACCTGCGCTGGCAGACCAGCGATGTGCGCGCACACCACGCCGGCATCGAGGCCTGGATCAGCGAACAGGGGCCGGACAATGTGCTCCCCCCGCTGGCGCTGGACGTGGCCACCGATCCCTGGCCCGACACCGACTACGACGCCGTGTTCAGCGCCAACACCGTGCACATCATGGGCTGGCCGGAGGTGGAAAGGCTATTTGCGGGTATCGGGCGGATATTGCGTCCGGGCGGGCGCTTCTGCCTCTACGGGCCATTCAACGTCGACGGCAGATTCACCTCGCCCAGCAATGCCGCATTCGAGCGCTGGCTGAAGTCGCGGGATGCCAGGAGCGGGATTCGGGACAAGGCCGAGCTGGATACGCTGGCGGCGCAGGCCGGACTCGAGCGCGCGGCCGATTACACCATGCCGGCCAACAACAATATTCTGGTGTGGGTGAAAGCCGGAGACTGAGACCGGACGCCCGTGAACATACCGGCCGACTGCGGTTGTTGTTATTTTTCCTGCCCAGGAGACTGTCGGGCATAGGGAGAACCGTCAAGAATAGTGTGTCCGCTTTAGTATCAAAAAGTCATTCACAGGGAATCTGGTTACTTCTGCAATGCAGCGTTTGCGGACCTTGGCGTTTTGTAACAACAAACGAGTAAATTTCCCGGTAGCAGACATTCAAGAACGTTTAGCATAAACGGTCGCCGTTTTTTGACGGCCCGAGTGAGTGATAGCGAACGATTTGATGCGTTTGTTAGGCATTTTACCAGCTCACCTTCCTGGGGTCTGTGACCTCAAGGAATTCACTTGAAAGCTTTTTAAGCAACTCTTGATCAGCTAAATTCTCTCCTCGTATAGCCAGCAGCTGTAAAGTGGCTTTTGATCTGCTGTGACTATCAAATAGTAGTGACATTTGTTTGTCTCTATTTATTACTATTCTGTAAAGTAGAGTATAGGCTTCTTCTGGTTTTGAATTTTTGTCTTTTATGATTTCATTGAATTCTTCTAATGCACGACTGCAAAAAAGCTTAATTGCTTTTTCTTTTATTTCTTTGAATATTTTCCAGTCTGATTCTTTCATTAGCTTTTTTGCGACTACCGTCGTCGTAAGACCGCCAGTTACCCGGCGGCCCCGACACAGATCCGGACGTGCGGAATTACCGCATCCGGCTCCTCAATCAAATTATTCGCCCGTGCAAGCACGACCCTAGTACCAATCCACTACTACGTGGGTACGCCTCCAGACGCGCAGAGGTTGAATACCGAAGTAATCCAACGCTGCTTGAGTCCTGCCCAGTTGTAGCTGTGACGTTGACTCCTGCGATTCAACCACTTATAGAGACTCCTGACAACATGGCCGTAGAGTCGCAAGGGGTCTGGGGTCATTGCTTGACTTTGGAGGGTCTGGGGTCATTGCTTGGAGGGTCTGGGGTCATTGCTTGACTTTGCACTCATCTGAAATGGAGGGTCTGCAGGGTCTGGGGTCATTGCTTGACTTTACACATCCACAATTCAGTATTTCAGAGGAGTGTAAAGTCAAGTGACCCCACTCCCGTCACTCATCGAGCAACCGGCAGAGTTAGCGTAAAACAAGACCCTTTACCGAACTCGCTCTCCACATCGATATCGCCCCCCATCAGTCGCGAAAGGCGCCGGCTGATGGCTAGACCAAGTCCCGTTCCGCCGTATTGATGGGTAATTGACGCGTCGGCTTGGGAGAAGGTTTCGAACAGGCGGCCCATCTGTTCTCGGGTCATGCCGATGCCGGTATCGAAAACGCAAAAACAGATGTGATCATCGAGGCGCTCGACCTCAAGACGGACTCTGCCCTGTTGCGTGAATTTGGCGCTGTTGCCGAGCAGATTGAGCAGTGTCTGTCGCAGGCGCATGGCATCGGCCTTGATATCTCCAATGTCGACGGGACAGTGGATTTCCAGACGATTATTGTTTTTTTCCACCAACGGGAGGGTCGTTGCGGCGACGCTGGCGATGAGCGTGCCAACTTCGACATCAGCTTCGACGAGTTCGAACTTACCCGCCTCGATTTTGGAGATGTCAAGAATGTCGTTGATCAGCGCCAACAGATGTTTGCCCGCGTTGGCGATTTTATCCAGGTCTTCCACGGCGCCCAGATAACCCTCGGCCTCCATGTCTTCCTTGAGTATTTCGCTGTAGCCCAAGATGGCATTGAGCGGCGTGCGCAACTCGTGGCTCATGCTGGCGAGAAACGCGCTCTTGGCGTGATTGGCCTGTTGCGATTGTTCTTTTGATACTTCGAGTTCTACTGTGCGATCCCGCACGAGTTTTTCAAGATTGTCGTGGTGTTTTTTGAGTTCATCTTCCACGCGTTTGCGTTCGCTCACGTCGCGTAGGCTCCCGATGAACACAGGCTGTTCCTTCTGTTCCATGTAGGTGACGGCAAGTTCGGCGGGAAAGACCGTGCCGTCCTTGCGCATCACCGGGACTTCACGGATGGTGCCCATAATTCGCGATGTGCGGCTTTGTTTAAACTGTTGCATGTTGCCATCGTGCTCCTCGGCGAGGTGCGCGGGCATAAGCATATTGATACTGCGTCCCAGAACTTCGGCACGAGTATAGCCGGTCATGCGCTCGGCGGCGGGATTGAAGATTTCGATAATACCGTAGGCATTGATGGAGATAATCCCATCCAGAACGTGTTCGAGTACGGTGCGCAGGTACGTCTCTTGGTTACGTGCGCCCTCTGTGCCGTGACATGCGGTGTTGGCCAAGTAGTAAGGACATTTAGCGGGTTGCATGGAAAACACAGATAATTCCTCATTGTTATTGTTATACAATCCATGTGGGTATCGGCCTGGTTTTTATTTTTCTTAAATTCCTTTTTGGGTAGGCACCTCATAAGCAATTTAGGGTCAGGATTCGGGTAGAGTAGCATCGACAGGGGGTCATCATCGACAGGGGGTCATTGCTTGACTTTACACTCCTCTGAAATGCTGAATTGTGGATGTGCAAAGTCAGGCAATGACCCCAATCCCCTGCAAGTATGATCAGTCTTTGACTTCTAACGCGGCGGTAGAAAAACCGGTGAATTCATGGAGCGGTCATTTTATGGTTTCGTCCACACTCTCTCTGCCATAACCAGCTCATCCTCAATCCGACACACCCTTGGCCTTCAGCGCGATGATCGCCGCGCGCACCTGATCCACATCGATCTCCACCGGCGACTCCTCGTTCACCAGCTCAAACAGGGGGATCAGCCTCTCCAGCAGGGTCGGCAGGTGCGGTATCAGCCGCTGCAGGTTGCCGTGACGGATCATGGAGACGGCCTCGTCCAGTTGCGGGCAGAGCATATCCACCCCCACAGCCGGCTCGCTGTGCTGTTTGTCGGCCGCACAGAATCGATTGCGGCCGGCATTTTTCGCCAGGTACAGGCGCTCGTCGGCGGCCGCCAGCAGGGTATCCAGGGCATCGCCATCCTGCGGCTGCAGGGCAATGCCGATGCTGATGGTGACCGGGATGTGGTTGCCCTCGAACTGCAGATCCAGCGATTCCACCGCCTTGCGCAGGCGCTCGGCGAGCACAATGGCCGCCAGCCGGTTGGTGTAGGGCGAACTGACCACAAACTCCTCGCCACCGATGCGCGCCACGGTATCCTCGGCGCGCACGGCCTTGCTCAGGGCCTGGGCCACCTGCACCAGTACGTAATCGCCAGCGGCGTGACCGAAGGTATCGTTGGTGTGCTTGAAGTGGTCGATGTCCATCATCAGCACCGCAAAATATTCCTTTTGCCGGCGCATCAGCGACAGTTCCTTGTCGGCGACATGGGTAAAAAAGCGCCGGTTGGCCAGCCGGGTCAGCATGTCGGTGTTGGCCTGCTCGCGCAGTGAGCGCTGACTCTCTTCCAGTTCGCGAATCGTTACCGCCAGCTTTCGGTGGGCGCGCAGGCGGGCCAGCAGCTCGACGCGATCGCTGGTCTTGGTGACGAAATCATTGACCCCCGCCTGGAAGGCCTTTTCCCGCACGTCGGTATCGTCACCTCCGGTGACCATGATCACCGGCACGTTGCGGATCCGCGACACCACGCTCTCCCGCATGCGCTTGACCAGCCCCAGACCATCCAGTTTTGGCATCGACAGATCGGTGATCACCACCTCGATGCGCTCATCGCTGCTGAGAAATTCCCAGGCCTCCTCGCCATCCACCGCCTCGACGGACCTGAATTCATCCTGCAACGCACGGCTCAGGGACAGGCGAATGGTGGGGGAATCGTCGACAATGAGGATCAACGGCCTGGCGCTGCCGGTGATTTCGCTAAAGCTGTTGGTATCGGGGCTGTGGTTAGTGCTGTCGGTCATTGCGGCGGTCGGTTTCAGGGTTTCCCAGGCGGTGATCGGCCTGGCGCGAAATGCGAGTCAGGCTACCATTTGAAAACTATCGGCCGCAGCGGCTGATTTCTTTTGTCGAATCGCGCCCACATGCTGGCGAAATCCTCGCCACTCTCGGGATGGCGCAGGGTCGGCGCCAGCTCGGCCAGCGGCCACAACACAAAGGCATAACGGGGAATCTCGTCACGCGGCAGGTGATAGTTTTCGGTGGCGATGACCGCGTCGCCATACAGCAGCAGGTCCAGATCCAGGGTCCGCGCCGCAAAGCGCTCGCCGCTACGCAGGCGCCCCTGCCGATCCTCGATGGCCGCCAGGGTGGCGACCACCTGGTCGACGCTGTCGTCGGTATCAAACGCCGCGACCAGGTTATAAAAGGCGTCGCCGTCGAAACCCACCGCCTCGCTTTCGTACACGGACGACAGCTGTACATCGCCATAGGCCTGCTGCAACTCGGCCACCCCGGCCCGCACGCTGCGCTCGCGATCGATATTACTGCCGATGCCGACAAACACCCTGGGCATGATTAACGCCGCTCGCCAGACCCGGCTGCCCGTTCGATAATCACCCCCACATCTCCGGCATAACGCACCGCGCCCTTTTTATTCACCCGCACCCGCACCCAGCCGACACCGAATTCCTTGATTACGATCTCCGCCACGCGCTCGGCCAGGGTCTCGACTAACTGAAACTGGCCATCCCCTACAAACTCGATCAGCCGCTTGGCCACGGCCTTGTAGTTAAGGGTGTCTTCGATGGCATCGGTGCGCGCGGCGGCAGGAATGTCCGCACTCATATCCAGATCGAGAATGATTGACTGCTTTTCCTTGCGCTCCCAGTCGTAGATGCCGATGATGGTTTCGATGGTGAGGTCGTGCAGAAAAATGATATCCATAATAATGGCTCAGCGGACTCCGGCAGAGGTGAAACAGTGACTGGATGCAATATCGCAATTGTGGCGAACTATACCGCGTTGCCTAAAGCCAGACCAGCAAGCGCCTTTTTCCTCATGACGCATTCTCATAAACGCACAGCGACTTACCCAATAAAGTGAGCGATAATGCCGGCATGCTCGACTACCTCCTGATCTTCGCCGCCTACCTCGCCGGCTCCCTCTCCGCCGCCATCATCAGCTGCCGGCTGATGGGCCTGCCCGATCCGCGCACCCAGGGCTCGCGCAACCCCGGCGCCACCAACGTATTACGCGTGGGCGGCAAGAAGGCCGCGGCTATCACCCTGGCGGGGGACGCCCTCAAGGGCGTGGTCCCGGTGCTGGTCGCGCAACTGCTGTCCGCTCCGCCACTGATCCTGGCGCTGGTCGCGCTGGCCGCCTTCCTCGGCCACCTGTATCCCGTCTTTTTTGGTTTTCGCGGCGGCAAGGGCGTCGCCACCGCCGGCGGTGTGTTGATCGCCCTGGCCTGGCCGGTCGGTCTGGCGGTGCTGGCTAGCTGGCTGGTGATGGCCAAACTATTCAACATTTCATCGCTGTCGGCGATCGTCGCCGCTACGCTCGCGCCCCTGTATATGTGGCTGCTTGCACCACAGCCCGAGTTCATCGCCGTCTCAGCGCTGATCAGTGTCATGCTGTTGTGGCGACACCGTTCCAATATCCGCAACCTGCTGGCCGGGACCGAGGGTACGATTCGCTAGCAGGCAAAGGCTGGAAAAATTTCTCCACCCTCCGACCGCTCAGAGCCTGTGAAAAAATCGACGGCCGTAGCAGGTCGGCGATTTTTTCACAGGCTCTCACTCTTCCCTCCTCCTTTCACTGACCATTAACCACGCTAAAGCCCTGCCTGCTACGCGCCGATAACCTGAATGTAAGGAGGTGCGTATGCGTGACATCGAGCTACAACCCACATCCACCGCTCACTGGCATGAACTGGTGTGCGAAGCGGAACACAGGTCCCATCGTCATCTGGGGGAAGAGGTTCAGAGCTATCTGGTTTTCCTGCTACAGCGATTCTTGTGCAAACCAGAAATAGCGGCTCGCATTCTGGCCCTGGATTATCTCAACGGGATTCGCAGCTCCGGTCACCGGCAGATCGAAAAGCTGCGCGAGGTCGGTGATATCTGTCTTTTGTACGCCGGCTTTTTTCCGCAACAGGCGCGCGCGCGACTGGTCAACAGCAACTACTTTATCGATCTCGGCATCGGTGCCTATTATCAGCTCCATCACAATACGCCACACCATCAGGGCCATCTGTATGAACACCTGTACGAGAGCTTTGTGCCGGCGATGGATGTATTGCAGAGCATAAGACAGCTGGGCGATGAACAGCCTTTGTATGACGCCTTGACCGCCTATGAACTATGGGAACACACGGGCAGCAGCCAGGCGGAAAATCGACTACAGCAGGTCACCCAGGCCACGCCAATCAAGGGCAGCGGGCGACAGCGTCACTAGACAGACAGTTTACCGATCCAGCCTTGCCGCGATCGCCTGCGCATCCCGCGCCAGATCGGCGGCATCCATCCTGTGCAGCAGTTGCGCATATTCCACCCGTCGTCCCAGCTTGAGCCGGGTCAGAAAAAAACACACCCGACGCAGAAACACCAGCACCACCACCATCATCACGCTGGTGATCACCTCAAACCAGATCAGTGAACTGGTGACCGAGTCCACCAGGGCGCCATAGGTGAAAAAATACACCACCAAAATGACGCCGATCAGGATGCCGATGCTGACCATAAAATTTTCATGGGTTTTCTTGATCTGCACAATCGCGTCGAGGGTATCTTGTGAGGACATAGCATCGCCTTAGTGGACTACGAAGCCGAGATTCTAGCAAATACCGCTGCGCACGGCGCTATGCCTGTCACCATCATCCCCCTTATAGCGCTCATAGACAGCATCAAAACAGGACCGTGGCGGCCAATTCAGCTATAATCGCCGCCCCTGGCCAGTCAACACTGCACAGCAGCCGGCCAACATATACCCTTAACCGGTTGCAGCCCGAAGCAAATCACCCTAACCCGAAAGCACCCACTCTCCATGACCAAGCAACGCAAAGCCATTTCCCTGATCTCCGGTGGCCTCGATTCCATGTTGGCCACCAGGGTTATGCTCGACCAGGGCATCCATGTGGAGGGGATCAATTTTTTCACCGGTTTCTGCGTGGAGGGTCACACCCACGCCATTCGCAAGAAGGACAGCACCCGGCCGAAGCGCAACAATTCACTGTGGGTGGCGGAAACGCTGGGCATCAAACTACACATCATTGATGTCATCGAAGAGTACAAGGATGTGGTGATCAATCCCGCCCACGGCTACGGCGCCAATCTGAATCCCTGCCTGGACTGCAAGTGTTTCATGGTGAAAAAGGCCTATCAGTGGATTCAGGAAAACGACTTCGACTTTATCATCACCGGCGAGGTGGTCGGCCAGCGGCCGATGTCGCAACGCCGCGATACCATGCCGGTGATCCAGCGCGAGTCCGGTGCAGAAGATCGGCTGCTACGCCCGCTATGCGCCAGGATCCTGCCCGAGACCCTGCCAGAGCGTGAGGGCTGGGTGGATCGCGAAAAGCTGTACGGTTTCAACGGCCGCGGCCGCAAGCCCCAGATCGCGCTGGCCCATGAAATGGGCATCGAAGACTTTGCCCAGCCCGCCGGCGGCTGTTGCTTCCTCACCGATGTCGCCTATTCCAGCAAACTGGCCGATCTGTGGGAGAGCCGTGGCGAACGGCGCTATGAGATCGACGACATCATGCTGCTCAAGGTCGGCCGACATCTGCGCCCGCGGCCTAACTTCAAGCTGATCATCAGTCGCGAAGAGGGTGAAAACCGCTTTATGGAAGGCTATCGCAAACAATTCACCCACCTGGTTCCGCTCAGCCACCCGGGGCCGCTGGTGCTGCTGGATGGCAGCGCCAGTCCGGACGACCTGCACATCGCCGCGCGGCTCGCCGCCCGTTTCAGCCAGGGCAAACACGCCGCTGCGGTGCGCATGGCGGTACATATAAAAGACGGAGACATGCACGAACTGGACGTCCCACCCTATCGCAACGATGAGATCCCCGTGGAGTGGTACCTGTGAGTCACCATACACTCGATGCACGCAATCTGCTGTGCCCCATGCCGGTGATCCGCACCCAGAACCTGGTACTCACCCTGTCCCCCGGCGATACCGTGGATGTCAGCTGCACCGACCCCGGTGCACTCTGCGACATCCCGGCCTGGTGTCGGATCAACGGCCATGAAATCGTGGAGGCCCGCGTGCTGGACCCGGCCACCAATGAGATCCTGATCACCGTGCGCGTCGGTAAGCGCTGAGACGGCGATGGCACACCATCACCCCCACCCACCCCGCACGCCCGCCCCCGGCGAACTGAATGGTGCGCGTTACCAGGAGACCCGCAAGGTCACCCTGATCGGCTCGGCCATCGACTTCATCCTCGGCGTTGCCAAGATCGTGGTGGGTTATATCGGCAATTCGCAGGCCCTGATCGCCGACGGCATCCACTCATTTTCCGATCTGCTCACCGATGGCCTGGTGCTGCTGGCGGTCAAGCACGGCAGCCGGGAGGCGGACGAAAAACACCCCTACGGCCACGGCCGCATCGAGACCCTCGCCACGGTGATCCTGGGCGGCGCGCTGATCGCCGTGGCCATCGGCATTGGCTACGATGCCACGCTGCGACTGCTGAACCCCGACCTGTTGCCGCACCCCGGCTGGCTGGCCCTGAGCGTGGCCTGTATTTCAGTGATCGCCAAGGAGGGTATCTACCACTACACCCTGCGCACCGCCGAAAAATTCAATTCCAACCTGCTGCGCGCCAACGCCTGGCATAGCCGCTCCGATGCCATTTCCTCGGTGATCGTGGTGGTCGGCGTACTGGGCAGCATGGGTGGCCTGTATTATCTCGACGCCGTGGCCGCCATCGGCGTTGGCCTGATGGTGGCGAAGATTGGCATGGACCTGGCCTGGCACAGCGTGCAGGAACTGATCGACACCGCCATGGAACCCGAGCAGATCCAGCAGATCGAGAGCGCCATCCGTTCGGTGGACGGCGTGCAGGCCCTGCACATGCTGCGCACCCGCCGGGTGGGGAGTGACGGCATGGTGGACGTGCATATCCTGGTCAATCCGCGGATCAGCGTGTCCGAAGGCCACCGCATTAGCGACACCGTGCGCGCCCAGATCATCCGCAGCGTGGCCGACGTCACCGACGTAACGGTGCACATCGACCCCGAGGACGATGAAAAGGCGGCGCCAAGCAGCGGCCTGCCACTGCGGCACGAGGTCCTGGCCCTGCTACAACAACGCTGGCAGGGGCTGGCTGCCGCCCAACATCTTGAAGATACTATGCTTCACTATCTAGACGGCAAAATTCATGTCGAGGTACTATTGCCGATTGCTGATGTAAGGGACGCGGCCGAGGCGCAATCCATCACCGAGGAACTCAACCGTCTCGCCCAGCAAGAAGAATGTATCGCTGACGTCCAGGTGCACTTCCACTAAGCACACGACTTTGCACTTGCGTGTCTATGGAGCCCCTGCTCATACCGATAAAATGGCCATAAACCCATACCAAAGCGCACCATTACTGTGCACAAAAGGTCAGAAAGCAACATATTGGTGCGATTCCGGGAGGGGAGTCACACCAGCAGGCTGATTAAAACGTACTAGCTATTTGTTTTTATTGATCAAATCACCCATGGCACAGATCCTGCAAATTTCCATGCCATTCGGTTGCTACAAACAGATTCCCTGTCCGTCGTGCAACACTGGGCTGACAGAAAATGCGCCGCAAAACGGTTCGACTATTTAATCATTACTTTAAAACATTACTTTTAACACCAGGAGAGTTCGACAATGTCCGCACAAGCCGTTCTTAAGATGATCGCAGATAACGAGGCGAAGTTCGTTGACTTCCGCTTCACCGATACCCACGGCAAGGAGCAGCATGTCACCGTTCCTTCTCATACAGTGGATGAAGATGTCTTCACCGAAGGCAAAATGTTCGATGGTTCCTCCATCGAGGGCTGGAAGGGCATCAACGAATCCGACATGATTCTCATGCCTGACACCTCTACCGCCGTAATGGATCTGTTCTCTGACGAAGCCATGCTGATCGTCACCTGCGACATCGTCGAGCCGGCGACCGGTCAAGGCTACGAGCGCGATCCTCGCTCCGTTGCCAACCGCGCCGAGGCCTACCTGAAGAGCACCGGGATCGCCGACGCCGCCTACTTCGGTCCTGAGCCCGAATTCTTCATTTTCGACGACGTCCGCTGGGGCGCCGACATGAGCGGCTGCTTTGTAAAGATCGACTCCGAAGAAGCTTCCTGGAACTCCGAAAAAGTCTACCCAGACGGCAACATCGGACACCGTCCGGGTGTCAAGGGCGGTTATTTCCCCGTACCACCGGTTGATAGCCTGCACGATATCCGTGCCGCCATGTGTCTGGCCATGGAAGAAATGGGTGTTCCCGTTGAAGTCCATCACCATGAAGTGGCGACGGCCGGCCAGTGCGAAATCGGCACCAAATTCAGCACCCTGACCCAACGTGCCGACTGGGTGCAGATCCAGAAATATTGCACCCACAACGTGGCCCACGCCTACGGCAAAACCGTTACCTTCATGCCTAAGCCCATCGTCGGCGACAACGGTTCCGGTATGCACGTGCACATGTCCCTGTTCAAGGGCGGCAACAATCTGTTTAGCGGTGACGGCTACGGTGGCCTGAGCGAAACTGCCTTGTTCTTCATCGGCGGCATCATCAAGCATGCCCGTGCGCTGAACGCCTTCACCAACCCTTCAACCAATTCTTACAAGCGTCTGGTGCCTGGCTTCGAAGCCCCGGTGATGCTGGCCTACTCCGCCCGCAACCGCTCTGCCTCGATTCGTATTCCCTTCATCAGCAATCCTAAGGGTCGCCGCATCGAGGTCCGTTTCCCGGACCCGACCGCCAATCCCTACCTGGCCTTTGCTGCCATGATGATGGCCGGCCTGGACGGCATCCAGAACAAGATCCATCCCGGCGAAGCCATGGACAAGGATCTGTACGACCTGCCCGCAGAAGAAGCCTTGGCCATTCCGACCGTGTGCCATGCCCTCGACCAGGCTCTGGATATGCTGAACGAAGACCGCGCCTTCCTCACCGCGGGTGGCGTGTTCACCGACGACATGATCGATGCCTACATCAAGCTGAAGATGGCCGATGTCACACGCATCCGCATGACCACTCATCCGGTCGAGTTCGATATGTATTACTCCTGCTAAACGGCAGATAAAAGCGCAAAAGGGGAAAGAGCAAAGGGGCGGTGCCCCGGCTCTTTCCCCTTTTTTTTGCCCGCAGTTAATCTTCCATTTCCCCCTTTTATCTTTCCCCTTTTTGACCCTTTCCGCTAGAGTAAGGGTATGCGCAAATTATTTATCCTGCTTTTCCTGTTCAGCACTGCCGCCAGCGCGGAGGTCTACAAACAGGTCAACCCCGATGGCAGCGTAACCTTCACCGATGCCCCCAGGGAAGGAGACGCAACACCCGTGCCCCTGCCACCTGCGAACACCTTCCGGCCACCCGCACCACCCCCCATGAGCAGCAGCCCCAGATCAAGGAAGGCCGACATCGGGGCCTACACCGGTATCAGTATCACCAGCCCGGCCAACGAGACGACACTGCGCGACAATGCGGGGAATCTCGCCGTTGCCGCCAGTGTCACGCCCGGCCTTCAGGCAGGCCATAAAATGGTGCTGATGGACAACGGCAAGGTACAGGCCGAATCGACCTCGGGCAGCTTCTCGCTCAGCAATCTTGACCGTGGCGCCCATCGCCTCACCGTGCAGGTGCAGGATGACTCGGGCAAGGTCCTCCTCTCCTCCGAACCGGTGACCGTTTACCTGCATCGACACTCCATCCGGCATTAATCCCACCCTGTCCCGACCTGTGCCTGCACCCTTTTCTAGCCGCTTCCTGCCGATGGGAGGAAGGCAACGCACCCAGCCAGACAGGCCGCACTAAATTGGTGCAGACCCACTCCGGATAGGCTATCTTTACAAATGGCAGCCGCCTCTCTGGCGGCCCGCAGCAGGTAGCCGTCCATATGCAAACCTCTGATAAATACCATTTTTTTAAATGCCCCGCAAAAAAATTAGCCCATTTTCCGGAATTCCTCCATTCTGGTTTGGTTCTTGCAGAGCGTTAATCCATGCAACCCACGCGGCCCAAAACCAAGCCTGGCACCCCCGAACTGCACCAGCGCATTCTGGACAATCTGACCCATGCGGTGTTGCTGTTTGATGCCAATCTGCGCCTGGACTACATCAATCCGGCGGGGGAAATGTTATTCACGGTCAGCGCCAAACGGCTGCTGCGTCAGCGTGCATCCGTCTTGCTGCCCACCAATAGCCACCTGCTGGAGGCCATTGAAAGGGGGCTGGAAAGCGGCCACCCCTTCACCGAGCACGAGGTGCAGATCACCCTTCCCGGTCATCGCGAGCTGACGGTGGATTGCACCATCACGCCACTGGCCTCGGCCAATGAGGGCGCCAGCCTGCTGGTGGAGCTACAACAGCTGGATCGACAGCTGCGCATCTCTCGCGAGGGCCAGCAACTGGCCCAGCAGGAGACCCTGCGCTCACTGGTGCGCGGTCTGGCGCACGAGATCAAGAATCCACTGGGTGGCCTGCGCGGTGCGGCCCAGTTACTGGAACGCGAGCTACCGGATCCGGAGCTGAAGGAATACACCAATATCATCATTGGCGAGGCCGACCGGCTACGCAATCTGGTCAACCGCCTACTGGGGCCCAATACCCTGCCCCACAAGGAACGGATCAATATTCACCAGGTGCTGGAACACGTGCGGCAGCTGATCAACATCGAAAAGCCGGGCGACATCAGTTTTGTGACCGACTATGACCCCAGCATCCCGGAGATCCTGGCGGATCGTGACCAGCTGGTGCAGGCGGTGCTGAATATCGTCGGCAACGCCGTGCAGGCCATCGGCGACCGCGGCGAGATCATCCTGCGCACCCGCACCCTGCGCCAGTTCACCATCGGCCAGACCCGCCACAAACTGGCCTGTCAGGTAGAGATCATCGACAACGGTCCAGGCATCCCGGCGGAGATGATGGAGAGCATCTTTTATCCCATGGTCACCGGCCGCGCCGACGGCACCGGGCTGGGGCTCTCTATCGCCCAGTCGCTGATCACCCAGCACGGCGGCTTGATTCAGTGCGAAAGCCGACCCGGCCGCACCCGTTTCCGCCTGCTACTACCCCTGGATAACGACTTACCCGCTACCCCCTCCGACTCTGTGAGACCAAATGCATGACCGACACACGCCATATCTGGGTTATCGACGACGACCATTCCATCCGCTGGGTGCTGGAGCGCGCCCTCAAGCAGGCCGGCATGGGCGTCCAGACCTTCGACAATGCCGACGGCATTCTCGAGCTGCTGGAAAAGGGGCGACCCGACGCCATCGTCTCCGACGTGCGCATGCCCGGCATCGACGGCCTACAACTGCTGGAACTGCTCGGCCAGCGTTATCCCGAGCTGCCGGTGATTATCATGACCGCCCACTCGGACCTGGACAGCGCCGTCTCCGCCTATCAGGGGGGGGCCTTCGAGTACCTGCCCAAGCCCTTTGACGTGGACGAGGCCATCGAGCTGGTCAACCGCGCTATTCAGCACAGTCGCGCCCAGCCCGGCAGCCACGCCGCCGCGAGCCCGGACAAGGCCCCGGATATCATCGGCGAGGCCGCCTCCATGCAGGAGGTGTTTCGGGCCATCGGCCGACTGGCGCGCTCCAAGATCACCGTGCTCATCACCGGCGAATCCGGTACCGGTAAGGAGTTGGTGGCCCACGCCCTGCACCGCCACAGCCCCCGCGCCGACAAGCCCTTCATTGCGCTCAACACCGCGGCCATCCCCCGCGACCTGCTGGAATCCGAGTTGTTCGGGCACGAACGGGGGGCCTTCACCGGCGCCCAGAGTGCCCGCAGCGGCCGCTTCGAACAGGCCGATGGCGGCACCCTGTTCCTCGACGAGATCGGCGACATGCCTGCGGAACTTCAGACCCGCCTGCTGCGAGTGCTGGCCGACGGCGAGTTTTACCGCGTCGGTGGCCACACCCCCACCAAGGTCGATGTGCGCATCGTGGCCGCCACCCACCAGAATCTGGAACAGCGCGTCAAGGACGGCCAGTTCCGAGAAGACCTGTTCCACCGCCTCAATGTAATTCGGGTACACATGCCGCCGCTGCGCGACCGCCAGGAGGACATCCCCCTGTTGGCCCGGCACTTTCTCGCCGAGGCAGCCAAAGAACTCAATATGGAGGCCAAGCAGCTGGATGCCGAGACCAGCGCCTATCTGGCCCAGCAGGAATGGCCCGGCAACGTGCGTGAACTGGAAAACATCTGTCGCTGGCTCACCGTGATGTCGCCGGGCAAGACCATCCACATGGACGACCTGCCCGCCGAGTTGAAAAAGACACCTCAGCCCCGCGACGGCAATGAAAACTGGGAGCACAGCCTGCGACGCTGGGCGGACGCCCGTCTGAGTCAGGGCGAGGCATCCCTGCTGGACGATGCCGTGCCCCGCTTTGAACGCATCATGATTGAGACCGCCCTCAAACACACCGCCGGCCGTCGTCAGGATGCGGCGAAATTGCTGGGCTGGGGGCGCAACACGCTGACCCGCAAGATCAAGGACCTGGGCATGGAGGAGTCGACGCCGGACGTCGCCTAGCCCGCAGTGCACCGCAGGCGGTGGTGAAGGTGTTTTTCAGCCCAACGCAAAACGTCATCCCCACCGACACCCTGTGAGTACCGGCGCCGGGATGACGTCTGTTTGAATTGCTGTTTTTACCCGTAGCGTGGTTACGCGCCGGGTATTGGCCGATTAACTGGCGATCGACCCCACACAGGCCACCGCCTCGTCCACCTTCCGGGTCGGCACCGTGCACAGGGCATTGGAATAGGTCGGCACCACATAGGTCGCACCGGAATGCTGCACCTGCACACCATCCGCCACCGCCACCACACTACCCAGCATCCCCGCCGCCAGATCGCTCACCGTCGGCATCGCGCCGTGAGTCATCAGAAGATCGTGGGTATTTTTTGCCTTAACACTGTGCTCCCACAGCGAATCGTCCTTGGCCTGCTGGGCGGCGTTCACATAACTGGGCACCGCAACGGCCCCCACCACGCCGATGAGGACCAGACCGATCATCAGCTCAATAAAGGTGAATCCGCCCGACTTTGAATAAGTGTTTGCATACGTGTTTGAAGAACTGTTCATCTCATCTCTCCCATGCCATGCGGAAGATCCGCACCTAACCCCAAACAGGGCCTCCACCCTGTTTAACGGCTTGTGGGTGGCGGGCATCAGGAAAAAGGTGAGAACTGTGACCGGCGTCACAGTATGGAGAGACGAAAATCGGCTTAACCGGGCGTCAGCACCGTAGGGCGCAATAACCGAAGGGCATTGCGCCGTATGAAATATCGCCCAAGGCAGAATCGTTTTGACTGGCCGGCGGGAAATGCCTCGCAGGGCAGATTTTTAGAGTTGCCCTGGCGTCACACATTGGCAGAGTATGTGCGAGTTTCCATAAAGGCACCTATGCGATTGTTTTTCCGGCTGGCCACATGCGGCGCAATGCCCTTCGGTTATTGCGCCCTACAGCACCACCGGCTCTTCGCGCAGGGCGGCGCCGATCGCGGCCAGACAGTGCGCCTGGTCGGCCATGGAAAGCGGGGGTTCGGCATCCACGATCTCGGCCAGATCCAGCTGGCGCACCGACAGCCCCAGGGCCTGATGTATGTATTCCGCCAGACCGGGCACCGGCTCCACCGTCGGCGCCAGCACCAGGGCGGCTACCGGGGGCTGGGCAAAATACCGGTCGTAATAATCCAGCGAACGCTGCACCTCCAGCACCAGGCTATCAAAGGCGGCATTGCTCTCCAGGCTTAGCCCCGAATCGCCGGTGGCGCCCTGATTGAGGTAGCGATAACCGATATCCAGGGTGCGGGCAAAATACAGGGTCGACTGACGGGCGACCACCACCACCCCGCGGTCACGGGTGAGATACACCATGGCCACGCCGGCCTCGTTTTCCGGCAGGCGGGCGGTGATGTTGCGCAGCACCAGCTCCGGGATGTCGATGGTGGTAAGGTTCACATCCGCCTCCTGCAACTGGTCCACCCGCTCGCGCACGGTGGAAGTCCGCGAGACCACTACATACAGTTTATTGAGCTGGCCATGGGCCCCGCTGGCGGGGGCATCAAACACATCGATAATGGCGTCGTCGACATGAAAGTCGATCAGGTCCTTGACCTGCCAGCGTACCGCAGCACGCAACTCGGCCGGCGGCACGTCCGGGGCGTCGACGCTGAGCACCGCGTATTCGCCCAGACCCATGACCGTGGTGCAGTCGTATTTTTTCAGGCCAAACTGTTTGGCCTTCCGGGCCAGCAACACCTCATGCCCGACGCCCTCTTCCCAGGGGGAAAAATCGCACAGTTGCAGACGGGGCCGGTCGGCATCATGACTGATGGCGGCGACGGTGAGACCCGCCTCGCCCGGCACGATGGCGACGATCGATTGCTTGTGGTTTTTTCCCAGCAGCGAAAACATAGACTCATTCCTTTTGTAGTACCTGGTTGTAGTACCTTTATGTAATACCTGAAGCCACGTCTTCAGGCGTAATCAGTCAGGCATGTACTGGACGACTATTTGTCGTTGTGTCCTCGGGCTGCCTGAGGTGCCACCCGCCTTGCCGGTGCTGGTGATGGTGTACAGGGTTTTACCACCGGCGTAAGGGATGCTCGCAACGCTCACATCAAACCAGGCGCGATTGGCCACCACCATCTGTCCCGTGCTCGAGGCGCCGCCGTTATAGACGCTCCATTCCACCCCGCTCTCCGCGGCGTACAGCGCCTGTGCGGAATACCAGTCATCGATGGTCTCCTCCGAGCCCAGCACCAGCAGCTGGGTCATCAGCCCACCCAACGCGGCCAGCGCGGTGATCACAAAAATCGCCGCGATCAGGGCGGCGCCGGTCTGGCGAACCGGGCCAGTCTTATTATGTAGCGGCATCGTCCGCGCAGGCTTTATCGGCCGGCTCATGGTGTGTTCCTCACCTGGATCTCGCGATACAGCCGGATGGGCTGCCCGGTGGTGGCATCGGTGAGTTGCAGGTCCACCCGCAGCACCCCAGTGGACTGCGGATTGCCCGGCGCATACACGAAGCTCACCGACGAGACGCCGTCCACCAGGGCCGGATCAGCACTACTCCAGTCCACGGCCCCGTCGTAATCGCTCAGGCCGCTGGCGCTGAACCAGCGCAGACGGTCGCCGCTCAGGCCGACCTCGATGGTCCTGTCGGCGATGGAAAAGTGCCGGCCGGGAGACTCCACTGCAAACTGGTGACTGCCAAAATTCAGGATCTGGCCATTGGCGGTACCGTCGTTGCCCGGCCCCACGGCGCTGGTCGCGGCAATCCCCGTGAGGGTCGTCGCCGTGTTGCCCGCCTGCAGGTCCGCGGGCGAGGTGTTGCCAATCACCAGCACCTCGTTGGCCGCGACAGTCAGTCCGGTGCCCACCACGTAGAGTTCGGTGAGGTTGGCGTTCTTGCGAAAGCGACGATTGATACGTGAAAACTCGGTGCCAAAATCATCAAAGCGTTCCACGTAACGCCCGCCCGCCCGGCTGCGTACAAACTCGATGCCCGTGCCGCCCGCCAACACCGACAGGCTGTTGGGCACGGCCTGATGCACCTCGCGCGCCAGGCGTTCCAGCGCCAGCCGGCCCTTGTCCACCAGACTGGCCCGCGCCTTGCTGTGGGTATAGGCCTGCATTGCCTTGCTGATAAAGGGGGTGAGGATCCCGGCGATGATGCCCAACAGAACGATCACCATGACCATCTCCACCAGGGTAAAACCGCCACTGTTGCTGCCTTTCTTAAAGCACTTAAAGGAGCACTTAAAGGGGTCACACTTAAGCTTCTTAAAGGGGTCAGACCCCTTATATCCACTTTGCGTCTTTTCATGCCCCGTTCTTTTAAAGGGGTCAGACCCCTTATAACCATAACCAGCCATCGTTCTTTTAAAGGGGTCAGACCCCTTATAACCATAACCAGCCATCAGATATTCACCCGATAGGTAGAGAGGCTGATGGTCTCATTACCCGGCGAGGTCACGCTGACGGTAATCAGCCGCACATCGGCTGCTGGCACGCCATTCCAGCTTGTCGCCGGTTGCACGACGCTGACGCTCACCGTGTAACCGCTGTAGTCCGGCATGTTGGTCGCCGAGGAATCCTGCGGCGGGCGTTGATTGAGGCCATGGTAGTCATCGATATCATCGTAGGTGGCGCGCGTATCACCATCGCTGCCGATCGCCACCACTGCCGGCCCGGCGGGACAGGAGGCGCCGGTATTTACGCAACCGCCGCCCAGCGGGGTCGCCTCGTTCCAGCGCTTGCGTTGAATCTCATCCATGAAGGCATTGGCCACCGACAGGGCCTTCTGCCGCAGATAGGGTCGGTGGCTGTTGCCGACATTGTTCATGAACAGGGTGGTCATGCCCGCCATCATCGCCCCCACCAGCACAATGACGATGATGGTCTCGATCAGGGTAAAGCCCGCCTGGCGCCGGTGGGCAGGCAGTTGCAGCGACCGCGCCGAAGTGTTTTTTAAATAAGGATTCATCGGGTAAAGCCCGTCACGTGCTCGACCGTCACGCTATCGCTCTCGCCACCCTTGCTGAGGGTAAACGTCAACGGCGCGGCCAGGCCCTGCGGACTGCCATAGGCATCAAACACGATGGTGGCGGCCGGCGCCACGGCGATATCGGACCAGGTGCGGGTGTAACTTGCCGAGCCATCAACCGGGTGGGCGATCGTGGTGCCACCCTGGCTGACCGTATAACCCGCGCCGTTGATCGCGATCTGGAAATAGGTGGCCCCGGAGTGGCTCATGGATTTTTCCTGGGCATAGCGGATCGCCTGCACCAGTTCGCCCGAGGCCGCGACCACATCAAAGGCATTGCGGTTGAATTTACTGATGGCCACGGCCGACAGCGCGCCCATGATCACGATCACCATGATCAGTTCGACGAGGGTAAAGCCGACCTGACGCCGTCGGTTCACATACCCGGTCATCAGGGCGCCTCGCGCCAGTAGAGATAACGGTCATCGCCACGGAAGATGCCGAAGGTGGCGGTGGCCGAAAAGTCATCATCGTAACTATTTCCGTCCAGCAGTTGATCGATGCCATCGACATCGTACTGCAACCAGCTTGGCCACACGGTATTCACCACGCTGGTACCGCCGGGACTACCGGCATCGGCGCTGACACTCAGCGTCAGGCTGCCCACGCCGCCGGTGAGGGTCAGTGGACTGGCGCTGGCGACCGGGATAGTGGTGGCGATACCGGCGTCCGTCTTTGTATAGGCATAACTGGAACAGGAGTCATCGGTGTTCAGCTGCCAGACGCCCGCGGCATTATAAAACCAGCTGCCAATCGGCATGCTCAGGCTGTCACCGGTCTGGCTCATGGTGCCATGCACATCCTGTGCATAACCGCGACCAAAACGCTGTGCATTGCCGATCGGGGTGATCGTCTTTGGCGGACTCAGGTCGGCGGCGCTGGCCTCGCCATCGTCCACTGCGGTCAGTTCAATGGTGAGGTCGCTGGTGAAAGGCATGACCTGCGCTGCATCCCGCACATAGGCAAAACTGTCGGCGCCGGCACCGCCCAGGGTAAAGGTGAGCGAGCCGTCGGAATTATCCGCCCGTGCCAGCGAACCTGGTGTGGATGTCACCGCGATCAGCGCCAGCCCACCTTCGTCTAACTGCGTGTTGTCTGCCGTTGGATAAGTAAGACTGACACCGGCCGTGCCCAGCCTGGCCCAGACGCCGGTGTAATTGGCGGTCGTTGCCCCTGCTAAATTTACTGCCGTTGCCTTCACCGTGGGATTACCCATACCCAGATAGCCGAAGCTCTGACCAAGGTAGTTAAACGTAGTACAGGCATTCGCAAAACTACCATCCGTTTTGGTCGTCACAAAATGATCCGGGTAAAAGCGCCCCACGTTTGACGACACCGTGCCGACGAC
Organism: Gammaproteobacteria bacterium; assembly: GCA_032250735.1. Lineage (NCBI taxonomy): Bacteria > Pseudomonadati > Pseudomonadota > Gammaproteobacteria > Gammaproteobacteria bacterium. Next base: position 122,600 of record JAVVEP010000005.1, on the reverse strand, counting down.
ATCGCCCGCACCCAAATAACTGCCCGGATTACCCGCGGTTGTTTCGGCAGCGGTGGGAGCCACTTGCGGGGTCAGCGTGATGATGCCCACCTCGTCCCAATGAAAATCGGTACCCGTGGCCACACCGTTAATAAAGCTGGCAAAGCCGGTGGTAAATCCCACAGCCGGATTATTGGCAGCGCCGGCGGCGACCAGCGTAGACGTCAACGACACGGACTCTGGCGTACTCTCCTGGCCATAATTGGGCGTCGTGTTACCCAGCGCATTTACCGCGGTCACGGTGACCGAAAAATTATCCCCCGCCGCCATAAACGCCGCGCCGCTTTCATCAACGGCCGTACCGGAATTGGGAAAGGCATCACTGGTGCGCCGAATATTGCTCAGCACAAAGCCCGCGGGCTTGACCACAAACGACTGACTGGTGCCGAAAATGCCCGTTGGTAGATCGGGGTTGCCGGTGCTGTCATCCCGCATGGCCAGGGCCATCGAGCCCACATCTGCATAGTTGACGGTAATCTGCGCCTGCCCCTGGGCAAAGGTGATGTTTTGCGCCACACGGGCAGCCTGACTGGTGGCGATGGCGGTACCGTCCACTGTCATTGCCTGCGCACCTGTCACCGGATTCATATAGGTGGACCAGAAACCGACACTCTGCACGCCGTCGTAGGACTCAATCACCCCACAGGTCGCATCGGTCGGTGTTTGTCCGTAAGCCGTGAGGTGTAAATTAAAATCACTGGCGGCGGTCTGTGCCGGGATACTGAGATCGATAGGCAGCGAGGGAGGATTTGTTAATACACCGGCCGTTACCGTAAAGCCGCTGGGCGAAAACAGCAGGTTAGGCTCGCTATCGTCGTCACGTATCGCGCCGTCATAAACGTCTACATCGATACTGCCGATCCCTGATTGGTAATCGAGATTGAAGCTCGCCGTGCCGTTGTCGGCGGCCACGAATTGATACGTGGCAAGCCCGTCGCCTGCGGTCGCGTCCGTGAACGTGCCGTTGCCCGTGGCCAGCGTCCAGGTGCCAGCGCCGGCTTGTGTATCGAGGGTGATGGTACCCGTGTAAGTCGTGTCCGTGGTGACGCCGTCAACCAGCATGGCCGTCACGCTCACTGGCTCTAACATACAGTTGATGCCCATGCCGTCGTGGCCGACAACAAAGTGATCGATACTCGCTCCACTACACGGATGACTGGCCTGCTTCACGATCGCCAGCGCGGCGGCATCCAAGGCATTATTGTAGACACGCACTTCGTCAATGTTGCCGTCGAAGCGCCAGTTGCTGCTGCCTTCGCTACCGCTCGCGCCGTTGTTCTCGCCGCCGATGCCGGCCGCGCCGCTGTCGCTGCCCCAGGTGCCGGTATAGGTGCCTTGCACGACCTGCGCGGGAGTGCCTGCGACACTGGCGACATATATACGCCGGGTCTTGCTTGTCGCGTCATGCACGGCGGCGACGAAGTACCAGGTGCCGGCCGCGATCACCGTCGGACTGTCGAGGCTCACCGGGCTGACATTGCGCGAGAAGAAACGCAGCTGGCCGTTCGCGTTGTCGCCGAGACTGAAGGCATAGCCGCCGGTGTTGTTATGGTCATCGGCGAAAATGCGCTGGTCCTTGTCGATGCGATCGGCGCGAATCCAGGCGGTGATGGTGAAGCTGCCGGTGAGATTGGGAAAGCCCGCCGGTAACGCGACGTAATCGTTGTTGCCGTCGAACACGCCATAACCGCAGGTGCCGGGGCTGCCCGTCAGCGCGGGCGTGGTCGTGTCCGTGGCGGGGCCGTTGACCGCGGTGCCGTGATAACCGTTGCCGCTCTGGTCTTCAACCTGGCCGGCTGCGCTGCTCCACGCGGCCTCGTCCATGCGCCAGTAGGCGAGCGGGCCGGCAAGAATGGTGACGGTGGGAAAGTGATTGGCCAGCGTGCCGTTGACGGGGTCATGCAGGTACACGTTGAAAGACACTTCGCCGGAACTGCTGGCGGCGGTGGTGTCGATATTGATGGTTGCCGAGGTGCTGCCCGTCGGAATGGTCGCCGTGCCGCTGGCGGCGGTGTAATCGGTGCCGGCGACGGCGCTGTCATCCTGCGTGTCGTAGCTCACGCTGATGTCGTAGCCCACGGCGCTGGCAAGACTCAGGGTGAGCGTGGCCGTGTCGCCCTTTTGCACGGTGACGCTGGTCACGCTCACCGTCGGCGCGGGCGTCCCGTCCGGGGCTTGGTCGTTGGTGCCGCCGGTGGTATCGCCGCCGGAGGCGCCGCCGCCGGTGTCGCGCCAGTCGCCGGTGCCGTCGGGAAAGCGTTCGATGGTCTGGGAAATCGTGCCGGTCATGGTGCCGTCATAGGCCGGCGCACAGCTCGCGTCCTGCAAGCGCGTGTTGCCCGCTATGCTCAGCCAATCGATGGTGTCGCCCGCCGCGTCACGCAGGCGCACCGATGTGCCGCTGCTCAGATTAATGAAGTTCTGGCTGGTGATATAGGGCTTGTCGATGACCAGCCACGGTGTGTTGTCGGTGGCGTTGGACAAACTGATCCAACCCGAGCAGGAGCCGGGCGAGGGGGGACACAGGCGCAGACTCCAGCCACTCCAGTTCGCGCTGGTGATGCTGGTGTCGAGCAATTTCACCTCGACAAAGCGCGTGGCATTGCCCTGCCGGTGCACCTCGTTGATGGTGGCGCGGCCATGGTAGGCGGCGGAACAGGCGCCATAGCTGTCGCCAATCGCGGCCAGCCACAGCAGGCAGGCTAACAGGGAGTAGATCGCGCGCAGAGTACGGCCTCGGGTTCCTGAGGCCCGACGCTGTGCATTTGCATGAATCACATCTTGTTTCATCATCGTCGCATCCAGCCCGACAGTCCTGATCCCAAAAAATAAGCCAGGTTGCTCACGCGACCTGGCTATATTATTTATTTCTTTCATCGCACTGAATTGCTAACAGTTCATTCAGGATGATTGTCCAGATCATTCACCAGCTTTAGACAGCGAACAACCTTTTACCAGTTTTTCGACAATGCAGCCTTATTCGTATTGGCAACCTCTGCGGTAGTCACGGTAATCATGTATGTATCACCAGCATTACAACTACCACTTGCATTCGTATCCATGCACAAACCAGATGCGTCTGCCATCCAGCCCTCGGGAATCCCGTCCAGGGCAGCTCCGAGCGACGTACCATTGGTAATCAACCCACCTGCGGGCTGAGTCGCGCCCACCAAACCGGCCGAATAATTGATTGCCGCGGCAGAATTGGCAGCACCAAATACACCGTTCGCCGCCGCAACCTCTGCTTCTGTTGAAAGATCCGCAAACTTCGGCAATGCCGTCGCCGCGAGGATGCCGAGGATCACGATCACCATCACCAGTTCAATCAGGGTAAAACCACTTTGTCTTTTCATTTTCTCTTCTCCAGGCTCGCGCCTTGTTTGTCACTGTCTATCAAATGGGTGGGGCGATTGACGCGCCGGCACTGAGGTAATTTTATTCATTGCCTATTCGCTGTAACTATCGGTACTGACTGAAAAAACCTTTAACCAATTACAATAAAAAAGAGAAAAGATACAAGAGTAAAGATACAAGGGATTGCTGGCGCCCTCTGGGCGCGCGATTCATAAAATCCGGTACAGCAGCTTCGCCGCAATTTCACGCGGTCTTTCTCACCTTTCATCTTTTCCCTTTCCTCTTTCCTCGGCCATCACTTAATCGCCACCTCGGCCAGGTTCCACATCGGCAGGAACACACCCAGGGCCAGCACCAGCACGATGCCGGCGATGAACACGGTCAGAATGGGTTCGATGCGGGCGCTGAGCTTGTCGATATCATTTTCCACCTCGGCCTCATAAAATTCCGCGACCTCGGCCAGCAGCGTATCGATGGAGCCGGTCTCCTCGCCCACCGCCATCATCTGCATCACCAGGGCATCAAACAGCCCGGTGGCCGCCGCCGTGCGGGTGATGGATTCACCGCGCTCGATGCCGGTCTGCATGCCCAGGATGCGCTCTTCCACATATTTATTGTCCAGCGCCCTGGCCACTACGGTGAGGGCGGTGATCAGGGGCACGCCGGCCCCGGTGGACATGGCGAACAGGCGTGAGAAGCGGGCCAGTGTGGCGCGATAGATGATCTCGCCGGCCAGCGGCAGCCTGAGTTTGAGCCGGTCCCAGCGATAGCGGCCCTCATCGGTGTTGATGTAACGGCTCACGCCAAAAAATCCCACGATGGTGACGCCCAGCAGCTCCGGCCAGTGGGCCACGGTAAAGTTGGAGGTCTCCAGCAGGATGCGCGTGGCGAAGGGCAGTTCCGAGCCGAACTTGGCAAACACGCCGGCAAAGGTGGGGATCACAAACAGATTGATGATGGCGATGGCGATGGTAATGGCGATCAACACAAAGCTGGGATAACGCAAGGCCGACTTGATCTGGCTGCGGGTGCGTTTGTCGCGTTCCATGTAGCGGGCGAGTTGCAGAAATATCGCGTCCAGCTGACCGGTGGTCTCACCGATGCGGATCATGGAAACATAAAACAGGGAAAAGATTTCCGGGTGTTCGCTGAACGAGGTGGCCAGATCCCGGCCAGCCTCCAGACTGGTGGTCACATTACGCACCGCCTCGGCCAGGGTGACATTCTTGGTGGACTGCGAGAGACCATGCAGGGCACTGAGCATCGGCACCCCGGCCTTGGTGAGGCTGTACATCTGGCGGGAGAACTGGATCACGTCGGTGTCCGTGACCTTCACCGCGAACAGCTTGCCGAAATTGATTTCGCTGGCGGCGCCGGTCTTCGCCACCGCGATCTCGATCGGCGTGATGCCGCCCTCCAGCAACTGGGTGGCCACCGCATCGGAACTCACCGCCTCGATGCTGCCCTCAATCGCATCGCCGCGCCGCCCCCTGGCCTTGTATTGATAGAGTGGCATGGGCTAGCTATTCGACCCAGCATGTAGGGTGAGCACGTCTTTTGTGCCCACGAATTGCTGCGGCGCTTGCACTACCATTTGTAGGCAAGCGGGCAAGCGAAATTCCGTGGGCACAAAAAGCGTGTCCACCCTACTCGCTTTGTATTGATACAGTGGCATGGGCTAGTCTATCCAGCCACTGATGCGAATCACCTCATCGATCGAGGTCACGCCCTGCTGGGTCAGCGCCAGGGCGCCTTCCACCAGCGGGATAAACTGTGGCTGCGCCAGGGCGCGCTGCTTGAAGGTAACGTAGTCCTCGTTGCGCAGGGCGTCGGCAAGCTCGGCGGTGATGTCCAGCATTTCATGCACGGCGGCGCGCCCCTTATAACCGCTGTGGCCGCAGGCGGGACAACCCGCGCCGTGCGAAAACTGCATAGTGGCCGCACGCTCCTCACCCACCGTGTTCTTCAGCCAGCTCAGCTGGCCGGCATCCAGCGCCTGGGGGGCGACACATTTCTCGCACACCCGTCGCACCAGTCGCTGCGCCACAATGGCGTGCACCGCGGAGGCCACCAGAAATCCCTGCACGCCCATGTCCACCAGGCGCAGGGCGGTACTGATCGCATCGTTGGTGTGCAGGGTGGACATCACCAGATGGCCGGTGATGGAGGCGCGCAGGGCGATCTCCGCCGTTTCCTGATCGCGGATCTCGCCCACCAGGATAATGTCCGGGTCCTGGCGCAGGGTGGTGCGCAGCACCCGCGCAAAATCCAGCCCCACCTTTTGATTGACCTGCACCTGGTTGATGCGCGGCAGGCGATACTCCACCGGATCCTCCACGGTGATGATCTTCTTTTCCGGCGTATTCAATTCATTGAGCGCCGCATACAGGGTGGTGGTCTTGCCACTTCCAGTTGGGCCGGTGACCAGCAGCAGGCCGTGCGGGCGATGGATCGCCTTTTGCAGGCGCGCCCGGATCACATCCGACAGGCCGATACGATCCAGCCCCTGCACGCCGTCGGAGTGATCCAGCAGACGCATCACCACTGCCTCGCCATACTGGGTCGGCAGGGTGGAAAAACGCACATCGATGGATTTGTTCTTGAGCTTGATATTAAAACGCCCGTCCTGCGGCAGGCGGCGTTCGGAGATATCCAGACTGGCCATCAGTTTCAGGCGCGAGACCAGCGCGGGCACGATGGCCTTTTCATCCATCACCTGTTCATGCAGCACCCCGTCGATACGGCGGCGAATCCGCAACACTGATTCGTCCGGCTCGATATGGATATCGGAGGCCTTGGCCGCCACGGCGTCTTCAAACACCGTCTCGATCAGCCGCACCACTGGCGCATCCGACTTGCTGACCGCCTGATTGAGGGCGCCCAGATCGAACACATTCTCGGCCATGTCCTCGCCGATTTCCGTGGCGAGACTTTGAATTTCCGAGCCGTGCTGATAAACACGATCAATGGCAGCCACCAGGTCGCCCTCTTTGACCACGGCCATCTTGATTGGACCTTTCACCACGCGAACCAAATCGTCGTAGGCAAAAATATTGGTCGGATCGGCCATGCCCACCAGCAGGCCATCGGGCGTGTCTTCCAGGGCAATCGCGCGGAAGCGACGCGCCGCTGTTTCAGGCAATTTGTTGACGACTTCCTGTCTGAACTGAAAGGTACTGAGATCCACAAAGGGCACATTCAGCTGTCGTGACAGAAGACCCAACACCTCGTCTTCCTTGACATAGCCGTTCTCGATCAGCACACGCCCCAGTTTGTGGCCGGACTTTTTCTGCTCATCCAGTGCCGCAGAGAGCTGCACTTCCGAAATCAGTTTGTGTTCAACCAGCAGATCACCCAGGCGAATACGTTGTGGCCGTTCCGACATAATCAGTCCCCGAATCCATCACTGTCATTGGCCGCAGGCGGCGCGGTCTCCGCCACGCGGGCGTCCAGCGCCGCAATGCGCGACTGCACATAGGCCAGCACCTCGGGCTTCAGGCCACCCGCGCGATGCGCGCGCCGATAGGCCTCCAGCGCCTGGGGCAGCGCACCCATGGCATCCTCCGACAGGGCCAGCCCCAGCCACCAGGCCGCCACACCCGGGCGCCCCTTCAAGAGTTGTTGATAGACCTGCGAGGCCTGTGCGTGCCGGCCGGCCGCGCGGTACAGGGCGGCCAGCAGGGCGTAATAGTCCGCATCGGCGGCCTGCGTGGGGGGCGCCTGTTCCAGCACGGCCACCGCCGCCTCGCTGTCGCCCTGATCCACCAGCACGCGGGCGTAGAGCTTGGCCAGGGCCGTGGCCGTGGGTTGCAGGCGCAGGCCCTCGCGCAGGCCGTCTGCCGCCTCGCTCACCCGCCCGGTATTCAATAACAGGGCGGACAGTGTCTCTCTGGCGCGCAGATGGGCGGGCTCCACGGCGAGGGTCTTGTGCAGGGCCTGTTCCGCGCCCGACTCATCCCCCCGGCCCAGCAGCAGCACCGCCTGCTGGAAGGTTTGCCGGGCCTGCTGCTCGCGGGTCAGCGGGCGCAGGGTCTTGTTCATCGGTTCCGGCTGTAGTTCCGACTGTAGTTCCGGCTGAAGCTCAGCCTGTAATTCCAACGCTGGTTCCGGCTGGGCTTCCAGCTTTGCTTCCGGTTGCGGTTGCGGTTGCGACTGTGTTTGCGACAAGCGCGGATTGGCGGATGACGTGGCGTCCGGTCCGGCCGTGACCCGTACCGCGCCGGCCTCCGCTGTCGTATCGCTATGGGGGGTTATGGCCAGCACCGGGGCACTCGCCGTGGCTGTAGTTGTGGCTGTAGTTGTGGCCATCGCGGGCCGGGCCTGGGTCGCCGGCGTTGGCGGTTGCGCAGCGGCGATGGGGGCCGCCTTCTCGCGCTGCGCGGCCACCACCGGTGGCGACACTGATTCGGGTTCCGCTACGGGCGCGACGGCCAGCGGCATGACGTTCCGGGTGGTTATATTTTGAGCCTCGGTATTCCGGGTCCCGGCCTTCTGGCTCATGGCCGGTTCCGCCGCCAGCGACGGCTCGCGCCCGAACAGATACACCAGCACAAACACGGCGGCGAAGATCAGCGCCAAGCTCGCGCCCAGCCATAGATAGTTGATCGATGCGCCGGACAGCACCCCGGCACCGCTGGCGCTCAGGCCACTCAGGGGCGACGCGCCGGCCTCCGCCGTGCGGCGCTGTTCCAGATCCTGCAGCATCTGATTCACCAGGCTCATGCCTCAGACCCCCAGGCTCATGGCCGCCGCGGCCGCCGCGGCGCCCATCACGCTGGCGACGGCGGCGCCGACGCGGGTGAGGCGTCCTGACAATCCGCCGGCAACGATCGGCACCACCGCCTCGGTATCGGCGGCGGCGATAGCGACATGCGGGGCATCGACGCAAAACACGCCCTTGCCGTAGGCCACCATCAGCGCCTTGTGGGCCAGCACATTGATCAGCCGGGGCACGCCGCGGCTGTCCCGGTGCAGGGCATCCATCGCCGCGCGGCTGAACAGGGGTCGGCCGTTATAGCCGGCCACCAGCAGGCGGTGGCCGAGATAGCCGTCGAGTCCGGCGCGATCGATCACGTCCAGGTCGTAGGAGAAGGTGATGCGCTGGCGCAGTTGGCGCAGCCGGCTTGCGGCCAGCCGATCATCCAGCTCGGGCTGGCCGAACAGCACCACCTGCAGCAGCTTGCTCTTTTCGGTTTCCAGATTGGTCAGCAGGCGCAGCGCCTCCATGCTGTCATCGGGCAAGGCCTGGGCCTCGTCCAGCAGCAACACCACCTGTTTTCCCTGAGCGTTGAGTTCGATCAGGCGCTCGTTGATGAGTTGCAGAATGCGGTGCTGGCCCATGTTGCGGGCATAGTGGATGGACAGCTCATCGGCCAGCGCCATGCGTAATCCGGCGGGGGTCAGGCAGGGGTTGGGCAGATAGGCGGTGACAAAACCGTCGCCGAGGGTGTTGAGCAGCTTGCGGCACAGCAGGGTCTTTCCCGTCCCCACCTCGCCGCTGATCTTGATAAAGCCCTCGCCGCTGCGCAGCGCCACCAGCAGCACGTTGAGGGCCTCCTGATAGACGCCGTAGCTGTAGAAATAGCTGGTATCCGGGGTGATGGCGAAGGGCATCTCGCGCAGTGCAAAGTGTTGCCGATACATGCCTAGTGGTCCTGGCTGAACTGGGTGATATTGCCGAAGTTGCCGGTGGTCTTGGCGATCTCATCGGCCCAGGTCTTATCGTTTTCCACCACGATGGGCCGCAGCAGGATCACCAGCTCGCTCTTGCGGGTGACCTGTTGCTTGTGACGGAACAGGCCGCCGATCAGCGGCAGGTCACCCAGCAGGGGCACGGATGAGGTGCTGTCCCGGGTCTGGTTCTGCATCAGGCCGCCGATCACCACCACCTGCCCGCTACGGGCGCGCACAATGCTGTCGGATTCGCGGATGGTGCTCAGCGCCAGCGGGATGGTCAGCTGGTTGCTGGCATTCAGGCTGATCTGTTTGATGCGTTCATTCACCTCGCTGACCGAGGGGTGGATATGCAGGGTCACCACGCCATCGGCGCTGATCTGCGGGATCACATCCAGGGCCACGCCGGAGAAGAACGGGGTCAGCTCGATATCCACTGACTGGTTGGTGGTGGTCGACCCCGCCGTAGTGTTGTCATTGGTGTCCACATCGGTGACGAAAAATTCATCCGAGCCTACCTTGATCACCGCCTTCTGATTATTCACCGTCGACACCCGTGGGCTGGACAGCACATGCACATCGCCCTGGGTCTCCAGAAATTCCAGAAACCCGGTGAAGTCGCCGAGATTCAGACTCATGGCAAACATGCCGCCGAAGGCCGAGGCGACATCGGAACGCACCGCGGCCAGATTGGCGGGATTGAGGGCGTTGACCTGGCCCTGTAGATTGCTATAGCCGGTATCAAACACCGTCGCGCCGCCGAACTGCCCTGCGAGCACCGTATCGCTGCCGCTGCCCTTGCCCAGCGCCGACCAGTTCACCCCCGACTGGAACCCGTCGCTCAGCTCCACCTCCAGGATCTTGGCCTCCAGGATCACCTGGCGCTCAATCACCGTTTGCGTGCTGTGCAGGTATTCCGATATCGCCCTCAGCTCCGCCGGCATGGCGCGCACCACCACGATGCCCGACTGCGGATTGACGATGACCTTGCGGCCCCCCTCGTTGCCGATAATGGCCTCCAGGGCCGCGGTCAGCTCGACCCAGAAATCGGACGATGAATGCGTGCTGATCTGGCTGCCGGAGACACTGGCGTTGCCGTTGTTACTACCTGAATTACTAGCTGAATTACTACCTGAGTTGCTACCGGAGTCGCCACTGCTACTACCTGAACCGGAGTTGCCGTTCTGGGCCGATGACACCTGGCCGGAGCTGACCTGCACATTGGACAGGCCGGAACGCCGCACATTGAGGTAATCGATACTGAACACATGCGAGCGCAGCGCGGCGGGCAGCACCTCGAAACCGTGCCGGGTGCGTTTGTATTCATAACCAAACACATTGCGCACCGTCTCCATCACCTCGTCGATGGTGACGTTTTTCAGGTTGAGTGAAATCCTGCCCTTGATGGCCGGGTGGGCGACCATATTGTAGGGCGTGCCCTCCACCAGGCTCATGAAAAAGCTTTTGGCACTGGCGTTATTGACCGCCACATCGAAGCGCCGCGCCACCGGCTCCTGGCGCACGCCGCTCAGCTCGACATTCAATGGCGGCAACAGCGCGGCATCCACCGCCGGCGGCGGCGTCAGCGGCTGGGCGGCGGTGGCGGCCGACTGTTGCGCACTGTGCTGCAGGCTCTGGTTGATGTCATCGGCAACACTCCCGCCGCGGGGCGGCTGACCGGCACAGGCCGTCAGCAGCAGGGTGGTCAGCAGCAGGGGCGTCAACAGGGGCACAGCCGGCGGCCGGCGGTCTTTTACAGGGGTGTTAATCGGCATCTTCATTTCCCTTGTACTACGGAAGGTACTGCGGAATGTCCCGCGGAATCGGTTCGCGACAATGATTTAATATTTTTCTTTTCCATCCCCAATCTCAGCTCACGACCGGCGACCCGCAGCAGCACCGCCGCCGGCTGAATGCTCACCACGGTCGCACCGTTAATGCGATCACCCTGACTCACCACGCGATCATTAATCACCGCCGTGCGCCTGGCCGAGGACACCAGGGTGGAATGCAGCGTCCAGCGGGGCGACGAGTTTTGCTGCACAGCCACCGCCCGGGCCGTTGCCTCGGCCACGGGCGGACGGGTGGGGTCCTGCATCGCCTGCACCGGCCACACTCCCAGCAGGACCAGCGACAACAGCGCGGGCGGCAGATATTTCTCTAGCTTTAAATAGCTACACACCGATCCAGCCCTCATGCAGGCTCAGGGTGTGTACCGTGATGGCGACCCGTGCGCGGGGATAATCGGTCACCAGATATTCCACGTTGTCCCAGTACAGGCGCCAGGGCATGGCCTCCAGTGCGCGCAGATAGGCCAGGGTCTTGAAATAGTCGCCCTCGAACACGATCCGCAGGCCGTGTTTAAAGACCTCCGGGCGATGCGACCGGGCGGTGGTTTTTAGCGCCGGGGCCGCTGCACTGGTGGCCGCGTTTTCGGTCTCTTCACGGGTCGGGGGGAACAGGGGTTGCGCGCCCAGGCTGGTCAACTGGGTCAGCTCCAGGCCGTTCTCCGCCGACAGCATGTCGCGCAATACCGCCGCCATCTGTCGGGGCTGAATAAACTGGACGGTCAGATCTTCCTGCTTCTGTGCGAGACCGGCCAACAGCGCCTGTAGCTCGGTGGTGCGCGCCTGGATATGCTGGGCCTCACCGCCGCGCAGGGCCGCCGACATCTCCTGAATCTGCAGATTGAGCGCCTCGGTCTGCTGATTCATCGCCTGCATCTGCGCCACGATCTGGGTCTGCCGCTGCTGTTCCGGGGTCATCAGCAGGCTGTCCCAGAGCATGAACAGCAGCACGATCACCCCCACGATCACCAGCCCGCGCTCGCGCAGGGAGAAGGCCTCGTAACGCTCGGCCCAGGCGCTGATTCTCTCTTTTACTGTCATTGTCTTATTGCCCTGTTCACGGGGTCAGCTCCAGCAGACGGCTGGCCTCCGGCGCCTCGGTGCCGGTGGTCACCGTGAAATCCACGGCCTGGGCATCGGCGCTGCTGCGCTGGATCTGCAACAGGCCAAACTGGGTGCCCAGCAGGGTGCTCTCGGTCGCCAGTTGCTCCAGAAAGGTCGGTACCAGCTCGGGCCGCAGCGAGCTGCCCCGAATCACCAGCCCCTCGCCACCGGCCTGTACGGTAAACCCGGTCAGCCAGACACCCTGGGGGGCCTGACGGGAAAAACTGTCCAGATAGGCCGAAACCCCCTGGGTATAGGTGTCACGCACACGGGTCAGGGCATCGACCACTTTTTGACGCGCCACCAGTTCGCGCTCCAGCTCGGCCAGCTGCCGCTGCGGGGCGGTATCGGTCCTCATCACCGCCAGGCGGGCGCTCACCTCGCCCAGCTGGCGGCTGAACAGCTGCTGCTGGGCCTGCTGTTTTTTTAGCTCGGCGCTCATCTGCGCGGTCTGTTGCAGGCCCCAGCCATACATCAGCATCAGCAACACCCCAACTGCCGCGCCGCCCTGCCACAGCACGCGGAACGACAGCAACTTGCGCTCCTTGCGGAACAGGGGCTGAAACAAATTGACCTGTTGTGTCATCACGGGGGCATCACGCCTTATGGCAATCCTTAAGCCCGGGCAGCGGCCCGGCTACGGTTAATTTTCTTTCTCGGTTTCAGCGCCAGGGTATTGATTCGCCCACGGTTTTTTCTGTCAATAAAATGGCGAAACCGGCGAAACCCTGATGCTGCTTTCGTATACAGCAATTTTTGTGCCTTAACCCGGCCTGGCACAGACTCACCGACTCATCACGCCGGCGGGATACCGGCCGCACCAACGATAACTGGCGTTATCGATGCCATACCCGGCTTGTCTCAATAACGACAGCCATTTGCCTGAACTTGAATGACTCCAGGATCCAGGCCTGGGCATGGATGCCCCGCAGCCCTGCGCCGCCTTTTTGTGCTAATCCGCTGAATCTCCTCGACTTCCTGCCGCTATTAGGAAAAACCGCGGCATGCTGCCGCAACACAGATCTCGCGCGATCCCGAAACCGAGCCGGGCCAACGAAGGAGTAGACATGTCGAACCCGCAGAGCCCCACCCGCCCAACGCAGGCCCGGGTGCTGGTGATTGATGATTCCAAGGTGGTACGCGTATCGCTGCGCAAGGTACTGGGCGAGGAGTTCGACATCGTCGAGGCCGAAGACGGCGAGGCCGGCTGGGAGGCGCTGCTGGCCGACCCCCGGATTCAGGTGGTGCTGACCGATGCGGGCATGCCCCGGCTCGACGGTTACGGGTTGATCGCCCGCATCCGCGCCCATGACGCGGCCCGCATTGCCCACATCCCCGTCAACATGGTGACTGCGGCCGACGATGACGCGGCCCGCCAAAAGGCCCTGGAACTGGGCGCTACGGATTTCATCACCAAACCTTTCGACAAGGCCCAGCTGCTGGCGCGGGTGCGCGCCCAGGCCCGCATGGATCAGACCAGCCGCGACCTGGCGGAGACCTCCGAGGCGCTAATCGAGCACGCCACCGACGATGCCCTCACCGGGGTGCGCAGTCGGCGCTATCTCCTCCGTCGTGGCGAACAGGACCTGGCCTTTACCCGCCGCCACCAGCAGGATCTGGCCGTGGTGGTGATCGGCATCGATGCCTTCGACCAGCTGAAGGCCCAGCACCCCGCCGCCGTCACCGACCGGATCCTGACCGCCATCGCCGCCAGCCTCGGCCAGGCGATCCGCCAGGAAGATACCCTGGCGCGCGCCGGTGAGGCGCGGTTCGCGATCCTCGCCCCCACCCTGGGCGGTGGCGAGGCGGACGATGTCTGTAACCGCATTCGTCAGCAGATTGCCGATACCCCCCTTGCCCTGGGTGAGTTGGGGGAGCCGGGTGAACGACGGATCTCGCTGACCGTCAGCCTCGGCCTGAGCCAGCGTAAAATCGACAGCGCCGAGCGCATCGAAGACTATCTCGCCCTGGCGGAGACCTATCTGGACCGGGCGCAGGCCGCCGGCGGCAACCGACTGGTGACCGCCGTGCGCGCCCCGGCGCCCCGGCAACGGATCAGCATCGATGCCGCGCTGCGCATCCTGGCCCGCGGCGACACGGAAAAGCTCGGCCCGCACATTGACACCATGATGGAACAGATCCTGCCGTTACTGGCCTTTTGCAACGAGCATCAACAATGGCAGATCGAACCGCATCTGGAGGCGATCAGCCAAAAACTCCGCCGGTAAGGCATGAGGCAAACCACAGAACAGAAACCGATAAGGGAGCGCCGGCTTATCCGGCATCACTGCATTTTGCGGCTCATCCTCCGTGCTGCCCCCTGCCGGATGTACGACAGACTGTGACCGGGTCGTCTATTTCCCCCACGGCTTTCCCTGAAAAGCCGATGGCCATGGGCTTCACGCCAGCTCATATGAAGGCTGACAGACCTAGAGTGAAATAGCGACAGCGCCAAGGAACCTTGCCATCACGCCAGACGTTATAGATCCGCATGTGATCAAAAAAGGGCGCAATATCAATAACAAACTCTGCATTCATCTCAAACCCGTGCAAGAATTGCAGAGGCTCTGTGACCACCATCACAGCATACAGGGTAGTTTTTCCGGAGCATCATAACGACACCGTGCGGCGAACCGAAACCCGGTGAATCTCCAGACTGTGCGATTCACCACATAACTAAACGCAGGACTGGCCGACACCAAGATACCGGCCCGCGAGAACAAGGATACCGAACATGAGTACCAAGACCTTTGCACACCGCCTCTCACCTTCCAGCGTCAGCCCTGCGCTCGCCCTGCTGCTATCGATGGCGCTGCTTGGCCCGGCCCTGGCCGGCGACCGCGAACAGGCCAAACGCATACATGACCGGCTGGTGGGCACCCCACCCAGCACCGCCTGCCTGGATCAGCTGCAAAACAAGCTCACTACCGTCAGTGCCGGCGCCGCGGCGATGGACGCCATCACCGATGATGGTGCTGGTGATAACTGTGTCGGCCAGGAGTTCTATCGGGTCACGCTGAAAAATTTCGTCACCCCCTGGACCAACGAAGAACAGACCGTGTTTGCGCCACTCAATGACTACACCGCGACGGTGATCGGCATCGTGCGCGACAATCATGACTTCCGCCGCATCCTGTGGGACGACATCCTCTATACCGGCCCAGCCCCTTCCAACCTCACTACCAGTAACGCTCACTATCAGGCCCTGGAAGACAGCGGTGCCGATCTGCAGGCGGTATTGACCGAAACCACCCAGACGGCCGCCATGAGTCTGCCGGTTGGCGCCGCCGCAGGGGTGATGACCACCCGCGCCGCGGCCAAGGCCTTCTTCGTGGACGGCACCAATCGCGCCATGTTCCGCTTCACCCTGCTCAATCACCTCTGTAATGATCTGGAACAGCTGAAAGACACCAGCTATACCCCGGACCGCATCCGTCAGGACGTGTCGCGCAGCCCGGGTGGCGACAGCCGCATCTACATGAACGCCTGCATCGGCTGCCACAACGGCATGGATCCCCTGACCCAGGCCTTCGCCTATTACAACTATGAATACCCTGTAGATGGCAACGGTGACCCGGACTACGATGCCGGACACATGGTCTATACCGCCGATACGGTGCAGGGGAAATACCTCATCAACGCCAACAACTTTGAATACGGCTACATCACCCCTAACGATAACTGGGATAACTACTGGCGCGCCGGCAGCAACAGTGCGCTGGGCTGGGATTCGGCCTTAACCGGCAGCGGCAGCGGCGCCTCCTCCATGGGTAAGGAACTGGCCCACAGCGAGGCCTTCGCCCGCTGCCAGGTCGAAAAAGTATTCAAGGCCGTGTGCCTGCGCGCACCGGTGGACGCCACCGACCGCAGCCAGATCGACGCCATGACCACCACCTTCAAGTCCAGCACCTACAAATTGAAACAGGTGTTTGCCGACAGCGCCGTGTACTGCAAAGGCAGTTGAACGGAACACCGCATAATCACCTACTCATAGTTGGACTATAAAAAGTTTTTTTGGAGCATTGCGATGAACAAGCCAAGCCGCCTCAACACCGACCATCAACGCCATCCCCTGCTGACAGGGATGCCGTCCCGGCTGCACTCATGCCTGCCTGCATGGCTATCCACCCTGCTGCCCATCGCCCTGCTCAGCCTGACCCTTGCCGCCTGCGACAGCGTGCCCACCGAGTCCACCGTCAACACCGGCAGTGGCGGAGGCTCGACACTCAGCTATACCGGTCCGGCCTGCGGCACCGGCGCCACCGATCCCGACACCATTGCCGACGCCTGCAGCTTCAAGGTGGAGTTCTGGGACAAGATGCCCAGCGTCAGTCAGTGCGCCAACTGCCACAACTCGGAAACCGGCAACGTAAGCCCTTTGTTCATGGATAGCGCCGATGTCAACAAGGCCTATGGGCAAATGATCAACGCCGGTCTTGTCAATGAAGCCGACATCGCCAGCTCCACTATTCTTAGCAAGATCAGCAATGGTCACAACTGCGGCAACACCACCGCCTGCGAAGCCCTCGCAACCACAGTAGAAGGCTATATCAACAACTGGTTGAGCGGCGGTACTACCGGCGGCGGTAGCGGCACCAGCAATGAGATCGTACTGGAAGTCCCCACCATCAAGGACGCGGGTTCGAGCAAGACCCTGCCAGCGGCACCGGGTAGCTTCAGCAGCACCGTATGGCCACTGCTGACCGCCAACTGCGCCAACTGCCATCGCGAGTCGGCCCCCATCCCCCAGGCCCCCTTCTTTGCCGAGGGCGATGTGGACGCGGCCTATGCCGCCATCCTCAGCAGCCAGAAAATCAATCTCGATATCCCAGCCAACTCCCGGCTGGTAGTGCGGCTGCGCGAGGAGTTCCATAACTGCTGGGATCCCCTTGCTACCGGCGACACCAATTGCACAGATTCCGCCGATGCAATGGAAGCCGCCATCACCGCCTTTGCCGGCACCATTTCTCTAAGCGCAGTGGACCCTGACTGGCAACTCAGCAAGGCCATGAATATCACCGACGGCCAGATCGCCAGTGGTGGCGTCCGCGATGACTCCAGCACCATCGCGCTGTACAAATTCAAGGACGGTCCAGGCGAGCGCACCATTCGCGACACCAGCGGTGTCGGCACCCAACTGGATCTCGACCTGTATGGCACCGAAGATGTCGACTACAAATGGGTCGGCGGCTGGGGCATTGAATTCGTCACCCCCGCCGGCAAGGCGCAGGGCACCACCCAGGCCAGCGCCAAGCTGCGCGACTACATAACAGCAAGTGGTGAGTATTCCATCGAGGCCTGGGTGGTGCCCGCCAATGTCACCCAGGGCGACGCCGACGATCCTGCCCGCATCATCAGCTACTCGGCCGGTCCGGATGAACGCAATTTCACCCTGGGGCAGGCCGAATACCGCTACTCCTTTATGAACCGCTCCACGTCCACCGATGACAACGGCGAGGCCGCCCTGTTGACCGACGACGGCGACGAAGACCTACAGGCCACCCAACAACACGTAGTGGTCACCTTCAGCCCCGCCACCGGCCGCAAGGTCTATGTCAACGGCGTGGATGTCTCCACCGTCGGTGCCGATGCGGGTAGCACCGACCCGGTGATGCCGGCAGGCAGCCTCTCCAACTGGGATAACACCTTCGCCTTCATCCTCGGTAATGAGGCCTCCAACAACCGGCCCTGGGCGGGCAAACTGCGGCTGGTCGCCATCCATGATCGCGCCATGACCCCGACACAGATCACGCAAAACTTCGATGCCGGGGTGGGCGAGAAATTCTTCGTCCTGTTCAGCGTCAGCGAACAGATGAACGCTTCCGATTGTATCGTGGCCGGGGTGCACCAGTGCTTCGTCTATTTTGTGGTCAGCCAGTTCGACAGCTACAGCTACCTGTTCGACCGGCCCACCTTCATCAGCCTGAACCCCGCCTTCGTGCCGAGCGACACGGTGATCAAGGGCCTGCGCATCGGCCTCAATGGCAAGGAACCCGCGGTGGGTCAGGCCTATACCAATCTCGACACCACCATCAACACCACGGACTACACCAGCACCGGTCAGTTGCTGACCCGGCTGGGCACCATCATCGCGCTGGAAAAGGGGGCGGATAGCGACGAGTTCTTCCTGACCTTCGAGGACATCAACGGCAACCAGAACACCCGCACCCCGAGCGTCTGCGGCATCAACATGACCTGCGTCAGCAATCCACAGGATGGCGACCCGCAACCCGAGATCGGCCTGCGCACCTTTGAGGAGATCCTGGCCTCCATGGGCGCGATGACCGGTGTCGACCCCTATCTGCCGGCCTTCTCCAACGTTCTGGAAACCTACGTCAGGCAGGATCCCGCTACCGGCATTATCAGCGGCATCAAACAGCAGCTGCCGTCGGTGGAGATGGCCGCGGGTTTCCTCTCGGCCCATCAGATGGCGGTCGCCCAGCTGGCCATCGCCTACTGTGATGCGCTGGTGGAAGACGCCAGCCTGCGCGCCAACTTCTTCGGCAGCTTTGACTTCACCAGCGACATGGCAACCGCCTTCGGCAGCGGCGATTCGGCGGCGAAAAACCAGATCGTCGATGCCCTATACGACCGGATGCTGGGCTACCCCGATGCCGGTAACGGCAATGCGACACTGATCGACATGCCCAGCCGTGCGGACATCAAACTGCAACTGATCGGCCCCGGTGGCAACAACCTATTTGATATTTTGGCCAGCAACTGTGCCGCCGCGACTACTCCTGCATGTGTCACAGATGCAGCCCGCACCCGCGCCGTCACCAAGGCCCTGTGTACCGCCGTGTTGGGCAGTGCCGGCATGCTGATTCAATAATTCGGACTACAAGAGATTTACCGAGGACAAGACCATGGCAAAACGCACAACGACACGACGCCAAGCGCTCTCCGCCGATGCGCCCCTGTTCCATCTGGATCACGGCCGCCCGGTGACCCGGCGCGACTTCCTGCGTCAGGGCTTCATTACCGGCACCGGTCTCACCATCGGCGGCTCCCTGTTCAGCCTGTTTGCCAATCCGCGTCTGGCGCGGGCGGCCCTCTCCGCGGACCTGCAAACCCTTGCCGCCAACAGCGGCTGCCCCCTCGGCTCCGCCCTGGCCGGCAAGATTCCCTTCATCTGTTTTGACCTGGCCGGCGGCGCCAACATGGTGGGTTCCAACGTCCTGGTCGGCGGACAAAACGGCTACATCAACTCCCCGCTCAGCACCGCGGGCTACAGCAAGATGGGGGTGCCGGGTGATATGGTGCCGGGCGGTGTCGAACCCGCCGGCTTCTCGGTCACCGGCACCAGCAATGGCGACTACACCGACACCACCCTGGGCCTGCCGTTCCACGCCGACAGCGCCTATCTGCGCGGCATCCTCGACAAGGTCGACCTGGCCCTGACCGCCCCGAAGGTGAACGGCGCCGTGATTCCGGCCCGCTCCGACAACGATACCGGCAACAATCCGCACAACCCCATGTACGGCATCGCCAGGGCCGGCGCCGGTGGCGACATCGTCACTCTGGTAGGCTCCCGCAATTCCGAATCGGGTGGTAACTCCATGGCGCCTGCCGCTCACCTCACCGACCCTCTGTTTAAAGCCGCTGAAATTCGCCCCACCAAAGTCGATCGTCCATCCGACGTGACTGGCCTGGTTGATACCGGCGATCTCACCGCCGTGCTCAGCGACCCGAGTGACGTCAAGGCGGTGATGGAATCCGTGGTGCGCCTCAGCGAGAGAAAGACGGCCAACATCAATGCCTCCACCGTCATTCAGGATCTTCTGAACTGCGGCTACATCAAGGCCGCCGATATCGCCGACCGCTTTGTCGGCAAAGAGATCAGCCCCGATGACCGGAATGCCATCCTTCCAGCTGACCGAATTATCGTCAATGATGCTGGCGGTATCTTCACCGAGGCCGAGTTCGATGGTGACGCCGAATTCCGCAAGACCGCCTCGGTGATGAAGATGGTCATCGACGGTCATGCCGGCGCCGGCACTATCCAGATGGGAGGGTTTGATTACCATACCGGTGACCGCGCTACCGGCGAGGTGCGCGATCTGCGTGCCGGCCGCTGCATCGGTGCCTGCCTGGAATATGCGCGGCGCATGGATAGCCCGGTGATGATCTACGTCTTCAGTGATGGCTCACTGGCCAGTAACGGCGCCATTGATGGCAGCGTGAACGGCCGCGGCAAGGGTGTATGGACGGGTGACAATTCCTCCACGGCGGCCGGCTTCTTCCTGGTCTTCAGCCCCAATGGCCGGGCCACCCACTTCAGTGACAGCGCCATCGCCACCGGCGCGCAAATCGGCTGGTTCAATGACGGAGGCTCGGTGGTGACCTCGTCCAGTCCGGCGGCCAACAACGTCAACCTGCTGGTGGATACGGTGTTACTGAACTACCTTGCCCTGAACGGCGAAGAGGCCCTGTTTGGCAGCCTGTTCGGCGACAGTCTCGGTAATGCCGCGATGCGTGACAGCCTTACCGCCTTCGGCTCGGTCTTGTAAGCAACCGATTTCCGTTTCCTTTCCCACATAACAACGGCGGCCCCTTTCCCTCATAACAAGGGAAAGGGGCCGCCGTTTTTTTTGCTCAAAGCCAGCGGCACAGCCTTCTCTTCACCGTCGATCAGAGCCCCGTAACACAGTCCCGTAACGTAGCCCGCACACGTCCCGCGACAACATCATCCCTGCCCACTGCTTTTAAACAGGCTCAACCCCGACTCGGTCACCACGCCGTCCAGCGGCACGTCCCACGGCTGGCGTGTCAGACCGGAGGGCGGAGCCACCTTCTGCCGATCAAAGGCCAGACCCAGCAGACGAGGTTTGCGCCAGGCTTGCCGCCGGCGCAAAAAGGCAAAACTGCGATCATAAAATCCACCGCCCATGCCCAGCCGATTTCCCTGCGCATCAAAACCCACCAGGGGCGTTAATACCAGATCCAGCCGCTGGAGCCTGACCATGCGCCGCCCACGGCTCACCGGTTCGGGGATGCCAAATCGATTGGGCAGCAGTTTGTCGCCGGGCGCGTAGGGCAGGAAGTGGAGATGATTGTGGTGATGGCGGCTGAGCACCGGCAGGTATACCGTCTTACCCATCTCCCAGGCCTTGAGCATGATGCCGGTGGGATCCAGCTCTGCGTCGTTGGGCAGGTAGGCGGCGATATGCCGGGCCGACTGAAACAGCCGATGGCGGGTGAGATGGAAGCCGGCCTTTGCACTGCGTCGGGCATGTTCTCGTGCATCCATTGCGCGACGACCCTGTCGCAGCGACTGACGCAGAGTGGGGCTAGCGGCGTTTTGCTTCACGCCGGGTGCAACAGGGGTTCACCACCGAGACGAACCAGGGCGTTGCCATGAGCAATGGTGAACAGACATAAAAAAGAGGCGCCCCCCGCCTGTGCCGGCCGTATCGTCACTCTTGGGACCGGAGCGATTGAGGTGGGAACAACAATCGGCATATCAGGCTTTCCGATGAACGGACATGCACACAACACCGATGTAATGCCCCCAACAGGGTTAAGCATAGGCCAAGAAAAATCCGATACAGTATCGAACACCGCAGGCGGCGCCATTCTTTAAAAAGGGTACTACTGATCAAAAAATCTACAGGGAAGTTTAATGAAAGGTTTCGAAAAGTGAAAGTGCCTGATTGTCCTGTTGGGCCGATCTGTTGTTTCACACTGAAGCCAATAACAAATAAGCCAATATCCGCTACAGCTCCAGCTGCCGACTCCGCGTAATCGCGGCCTCCACCTTGCTTTGCAGACTGCGCAGCTTGCCGTTGACGTTGCTCTCATCAGCGCCATCGCCCGATTGCAGACGCAATAAATCATGCGCCAGATTCAGGGCCGCCATCACCGCGACGCGGTCGGTGCCCACCATCTTGCGGGCGCTACGGATCTCGCGCATCTTCTCGTCCAGCAGGCGTGCCGATGCCATCAGGGCCGCCTCTTCATTCGCCGGGCAGGAGACCTGATACTCCTTTTCCAGCACGCGAATACTGATCGCCTTGCTCTGCACGGGTTTGTCGCTCATGACTCCGTCTCCATGGCCTTCAGTCGCACCAGCATGGACTCCACACGGGTGCGCGCCATTTCGGCCTTTTCGATCAGCCGGGCCCGTTCCTCCACCAGCATATTCTGCCGTTCACGCATGAGATGGTTTTCGCTGCTCAACTGATCGGCCAGGGCGATCAGCTCATCAATCCGCACTTCGAGTCTGGAAATTTCGGAATCGGCCATTATCGCTCAGCCTTCAATTTGTGGATCATCACCGCTAAACCTCGTAACGCACCTGTGCGCTGCACTATAAATCGGGCCACCAGACGGGTCAACGACTGTCGACCCTCCGCCAGCGGTGCTAAAATACCGGCTCCGCACACTCACATCGTCAGCACCTGCATCCGCACATCGAAGGACATCATGCAACGAGAACTGCCCGACTACCAGGCCATCGCCCTGGCCCTCAGCAAGCTCAATACCGAGGTCATGCCCAGCGAGGTGCACGGCACACTCTGCGGCCTGCTGTGCGCCAACACCAGCGCCGAGCCCGCGGTCTGGCAGCAGGCCCTGTGGCCGAATCAGCCCGCAGGCGACCTGCTGGCCGCCGAGGCCAACGAGGTCTTCAGGACCAGTCACGAGGTCACCCGACGCCAGCTCAACGACCCCAACTGTGAATTCCAGATGCTGCTGCCCGATGACAACGACAGCCTCGACCAGCGGGTGAATGCCCTGGGTGACTGGTGCCAGGGTTACCTGATCGGTCTCAGCCTCGGCGGCGTCAAAGACTTCGCCCCCCTGCCCGAAGACGCCCGCGAGATCGCCAAGGACATGCTGGAGATCGCCCGCGCCGGCACCTCGTACGACCTGGAAGGCAGCGAGGAGGATGAACACGCCTATGCCGAGCTGGTCGAATACCTGCGCGTCGGCGTGCTGCTGATCAATGAGGAGCTGCAACCGCTGCAGGGTTGACTGCTAAGCCATCGCCCTATGGCAGTGCGTAGGGCGCAATAACCGAAGGGCATTGCGCCGTATGGTCAGTCGCCACGGAAAAACAACGTAAATGCCTTCATGGACGCCGATACATACCCCAGCCAACGAATGACACCAAGGCAACTGTAAATGATTGCTCTGCGAGGCATTATCCATCGGTCAATCAAAACGATTCTGCCTTGGGAAATGTTTCATGCGGCGCAATGCCCTTCGGTTATTGCGCCCTACCCCGTTGCGCGCTGAGACGGAAGCTTTTCTCAGAGCCTGTGAAAAATTCGACGGCCGTAGCGAGGGCGTCGATTTGCGAGCGAAACAAGGCGCGCTATGCGAAAACAAGGGAGTTTGGTGAACCAAATGACCGCCGTTTTCGCGTAGCGCAACGCAGTTGCAGCCGCAAAGCGGTGCCCGCAGTAGGCCGGCGATTTTTTCACAGGCTCTCAGCACTGAAAATACCACTTGCCCTTTAATCGACCTTTTTCGTTACAATCGCGGCATGACGCCCAAACCGCATATCACACGTACCGAATTCGCCCGCCGCCGCAAACGCCTGATGCAGATGATGGGCAAGGCCTCGGTGGCTATCCTGCCCGCCGCACCCAATCGCATGCGCAACCGCGATGCCGAATATCCCTATCGACAGGACAGCGATTTCTACTACCTCTCCGGCTTCAATGAACCCGAGGCGGTGCTGGTGCTGATCCCCAAACGCAAACACGGTGAAGTGATCCTGTTCTGCCGCGAACGCGACCCGCAGATGGAGACCTGGCACGGCCGCCGCGCCGGCCTGGAAGGCGCGATGGAATTCTATGGCGCCGACGA
Organism: Gammaproteobacteria bacterium; assembly: GCA_032250735.1. NCBI lineage: Bacteria > Pseudomonadati > Pseudomonadota > Gammaproteobacteria > Gammaproteobacteria bacterium. The sequence continues at coordinate 98,769 of JAVVEP010000005.1, read as the reverse complement.
CGCCTTCCCCATCACCGATATCGACGACATCCTGCCCGGTCTGCTGGAAAGCAGTGAGCGGGTCTATTACGCCATGGGCCGCGACACCCAGTTTGATCAGCACGTCACCGGCTGGGTCAACCAGTTGCGGGAACAGTCCCGCGCCGGCGTGCATCCGCCGCAGGAATTCGTGGACCTCGATCATCTGCTGCACGATATGCGCCTGTATAAGAGTCCCGCCGAGATCGCCGCCATGCGCAAGGCGGCGATCGTCTCCGCCCAGGCCCATGTGCGTGCCATGCAGCAATGTCGCCCCGGCAAACGGGAATACGAGATCGAGGCGGAATTTCAGCACCACTTCAAACAACACAATATGGTCAATGCCTATACTCCCATCGTCGGCGGCGGAGAGAACGGCTGCATCCTGCACTACACGGAAAACAGTGCCGAGCTGAAAGATGGCGACCTGCTGCTCATCGATGCCGGTGCGGAAAACCAGCTCTATGCCGCCGACATCACCCGCACCTTCCCCGTCAACGGCCGCTTCAGCCCCGAACAGCGGGCCGTTTACGAGGTCGTGCTCGAGGCCCAGCTGGCGGCCATCGACAAGGTGCGGCCCGGCAACCACTGGAACGACCCGCACGAGGCGGCGGTGCGCGTGCTGACCCGGGGGCTGCTCTCACTCGGCCTGCTCAAGGGCAATCTGCGCAGCCTGATCAAGGAACAGGCCTATCGCACCTTCTACATGCATCGCACCGGCCACTGGCTGGGGCTCGACGTGCACGATGTCGGCGATTACAAGGTGGGCGAGGCCTGGCGTGAACTGGAACCGGGCATGGTGCTGACCGTCGAGCCCGGTCTGTACATCGCCCCCGGCTGCAAGGTCGGCAGGCGCAGCGTCGCCAAAAAATGGCAGGGCATCGGCATTCGTATCGAGGACGACATCCTGGTCACCCGGGAGGGCTGCGAGGTGCTGAGCAAGGACGCGCCCAAGGCCATCGCCGACATCGAACGACTGATGGCCGCACACCCGGCGTGAGCCCTTCCCTGCACAACAACGCCGATTACGATCTGCTCATTATCGGCGGCGGCATGGTGGGCGCCAGCCTTGCGCTCAGCCTGGCCGGGCAGCCGTTACGCATCGCGCTGGTGGAGGCGGCACCCCTGCCGGCCCAGGGACAGGGCGACACCGCCCCGCCCAGTTACGATGACCGCGCCATTGCCCTGTCGTTTGGCGCCCGACGCATCTTTGAGGGCATGGGGCTGTGGGCGGGGATCGCCCCGCACACCACCGCCATCGATCACATCCACGTCTCGGATCAGAGCCGCTTTGGCTTCACCCGGCTACACGCCGCGCAGGAAGGCGTCGAGGCCCTGGGCTATGTGGTCACCGCGCGGCAACTCGGCGCACAGCTGCTGGGCGCCCTCCAGCAGTGCAGCAATCTAACCCTGATCAGCCCGGCCACCGTGACCGGACTGGACCTCGATAGCGCCACGGCGACGATAACCGTCACCCACGTCGATGGCGGCACGCAGTCGCTCAGCAGCACACTGGTGGTCGCCGCCGATGGTGGCAGTTCACAGGTGCGCCAGCTGCTGGCGATCCGCACCGCCGAGCGCGACTACCGGCAGACCGCCATCATCGCCAACATCACGCCCGAAAAACCGCACCGGCACATCGCCTACGAACGCTTCACCCGTCACGGGCCGCTGGCCCTGCTACCCATGCCGGACAACCGCTGCGCGCTGGTCTGGACCCGCGCCCCGGAGGATGCCGAACGGCTGTTACAGGCGGGTGATGCCGATTTTCTCGCCGCGCTACAGGCCTGTTTCGGCCGGCGCCTGGGACGCCTCCTGACGGTGGGTAAACGCCACAGCTATCCCCTGCAATTGATCCAGGCGCAGGAACAGGTGCGCCCCCGTCTGGCGCTGATCGGCAATGCCGCGCATACCCTGCACCCCATCGCCGGGCAGGGTTTCAATCTGGGACTGCGCGACGTCGCCAGCCTGGCGCAGACCCTCGTCGATGCGCGCCGCGCCGGCCAGGATCCCGGCAGCCTTGAGACCCTGGAGAGCTATGCCCGCTGGCGTCAGCGCGACCACCAACAGGTGATCGGCTTTACCAATATCCTGGTGCAGACCTTTTCCAACCGTCTGCCCCCGCTGGCGCTGCTGCGCAATCTTGGCCTCATCGCCGCCGACATCCTGCCGCCGATCAAACACAGCATCGCGCGTCACTCCATGGGCATGGCCGGCACGCTGCCCCGCCTCTCACGGGGCCTGCCACTGTGAGCGCGCAGGCCGCCAATCGTACACGCCACTACGATCTCGTCATCGTCGGCGGCGGCATGGTCGGCACCGCCCTGGCCTGCGCGCTGCAGGACTGTCGGCTATCAGTCGCGCTCATCGAGGCCCACGAGCCTAACGATAACTGGCCAGACAATGAATACGACCTGCGCGTCAGCGCCATCACCCATGGCTCGCAACGCTTCCTCGAGACACTGGGCGTGTGGCAGGACATCATCGGCCAGCGCGCCTGCGCCTATCACGAGATGCAGGTGTGGGACGCGGGCGGTGGCGGCAGCATCCACTTTGATTGCGCCGAGATCGGCGAGCCCAACCTGGGCCACATTGTCGAAAATCGCATCCTCAACCGGGCGCTCATGCAGCAGGCCAGGGGCATCGACCATCTCGACATCTATTGCCCGGCAACCCCCAGCCAACTGTCGCTCGATGCGCACTGCGCCAAACTGCAATTAGCCGACGGCAGCGCACTCAGCGCCGAGCTGCTGGTGGGCGCCGACGGCGGCCAGTCCTGGGTGCGCCAGCAGGCCGGCATTGCCGTCAGCAGTCGCGATTATCAGCAGACCGCCATCGTCGCCACCGTCCGCACCGAGCGCTCGCACCAGCACACCGCCTGGCAGCGCTTCCTGCCCAGCGGGCCGCTGGCCTTTTTGCCGCTCGGCTTTTTACCACCAGGCAGTGATGCGGACGATCACCACCTCAGCTCCATCGTCTGGAGCACCAGCCCCGCCGAGGCCGAACGCCTGTGCCAGCTGGACGAGGCCGACTTCAACGCCGAACTGACCGCCGCCTTCGAGGCCAGGCTGGGCGCGGTATTGGGCAGCGGGCCACGCGCCAGTTTTGCGATCCGCGGCCAGCACGCTAGCCACTATGTCAGACCACACCTCGCCCTGATCGGCGACGCCGCCCACACCATTCATCCCCTCGCGGGACAGGGCGTCAATCTCGGCTTCGCGGACGCCCGCTGCCTCGCCGACATCCTCCTTACTACCCACGCCGCGCAACAGGCCATCGGCAGTCTCAAGCCCCTGCGCCGCTACGAACGCAGCCGGCGCGGTGACAATGCCGTGATGCTCGAGGCCATGGGGGTGTTCAAGCAGCTGTTCAGCAATAACACCCCGCTACTGCGCGAGCTGCGCAACAGCGGCCTGAATCTCACCGACCGCCTGACGCCGCTCAAGCGGCTGCTGATGTCCCGCGCGCTGGGCTGAGGGCAGGGGCACCCGCCCTCAATGCCACTTTTGAAGGCATACAAATTCCTGACATCCGCGGTTAAACCACAGATTCAGGAAATTTTCTGGGCATGCTTGGCTTGATTTATTAATGATAATCATTATCATTTGCAACAAGTCCGCAACCTACTGGAAACACTCACATGAAACGACTACTCATCTCCTCCCTGCTTGGCCTGACGGCACTGATTTCGGCCACCCCCCCTTCGGTGGCCGGTGACAGCCTGGTGATCTATTCCGGGCGCAGCGATAAATTCGTCAAGCCGGTGATTGCCGATTTTACCCGCCAGACCGGCATCGAGGTCACCCTGCACAACGGTGATTCCACCGCCCTGCTCAACAAACTGCGTATCGAGGGCGGGCGCACCGAGGCCGATCTGTTCCTCAGCAATGACGCCGGTAACCTGCAACAGGGTAGCGACTGGGGGCTGTTTCGACCCATCGACGGCCCGCTGCTGACGCCAATCGCCAAAAACTACCGGGCGGCGGACAACACCTGGGTGGGCCTGTCCGCCCGCGCCCGGGTGCTGGTGGTCAATACCCAGGGACCCTGGGCCGATAGCCTCGACTCGATCTTCGATCTCGCCGACCCCGCCCTTCGGGGCAAGCTGGGCATCACCAACAGCACCAATGGCAGCTATATCGCCGGGGTGACCGTGGTGATGCTGGCCGCCGGCGCGGACAAGACCCGCCAGTGGCTACAGGGCATGAAGGACAATGTCGACGGCAAGGTCTTCAACAAGCACAGCAAACTGGTGAGCGCGGTCGCCAGCGGCAAGCTGCAGGCGGGGCTGGTCAATCACTACTACATCTATCGCCACCTCGACGCACACCCCGACGCGCCCATCAGGATGGTCATGCCCGATCAGGGCCAGGGCGAGATGGGTATCGCCTGGAATGTGGCCGGCATCGCCATCACCGGGCACAGCCGCAAGGCCGCGCTGGCCGAAAAGCTGGTCGCCTTCCTGATCTCCGAGGCAGGCCAGCGGCAGTTTGCCGAGGTGAATCTCGAATACCCGACCCGCACCGGCGTCGCGGCCAGTGGGCAGCTCCCCCCGGCGGGCAGCTTCCGGGTCGCCGACGTGCCGATGTCGGCCCTGAGCACGCAACGTGATGTCACCCTGGATCTCATCGAACAGGTAGGTATGCCATAATCCCCCGCCGAAACCCATGGCATTGCGATGGGCCTGTTTCTCAACCCACATTTTTGTAGAGCCAGCACAGTCCCGGAATACGCATGACATCAGCGACCCTTATCCGAGCCTGCCGGGACTTTAACCCCGGCCGACGTTTTGCCTCCCTCGGCGGACTTGCCCTGCTGGTGGTGTTGATCGCCGTCATGCCGCTGCTGTATGTGGTCTACAACAGCCTGCAACTCTCCACCGACCAGTGGTTTCAGCTGTGGGGCAGCCGCCTGCCCGAACTGTTATGGAACACCCTGTCGCTGGCCGCCCTGGTGGCCATCGGCTGCGTGCTGCTGGGGGTCTCCAGCGCCTGGTGGATCGCCCGCCGGGACTTCCCCGGCCGCCGGCTCGCCACCTGGCTGATGATCCTGCCGCTCACGGTACCGACCTACGTGTTTGCGCACATCTACACCACCCTGCTGGAAGCGGAGGGCTGGCTGGGCCGGCTGTGGCTGGGGCTGTTCGGTGATACGGCCACCCTGCCCGATCTGTACAACATCTGGGGCGTGACCCTGATCTTGTCGCTGGCCGGCTTTTCCTACGTCTTCTTGCTGGCCCGCACCGCCCTCTCCCAGTCCACCCAATCCCTGGAGGAGGCCGCCCGCATCCAGGGCGCCCGTTCGGCGGAGGTCTTCTGGCGCATCAACCTCCCCCTGCTGCGCCCCGCCCTTGCCGCCGGGCTGGCGGTGGTGGTGCTGCACGTGCTGTCCGATTTCGGCGCCGTCAGCATGCTGCGCTTTCAGACCTTCACCCTCAGCATCTACCTGCAGATGAGCGGCCGCTTCGACTATCAGGCCGCCGCCGGCCTGGCGCTGATCCTGGTGCTGTTAAGCCTCACCTTTCTGGTGCTGGAACGCTTTTTCCGCAGCCGCCAGCGCTACTACTCCACCCGCCAGGGCCGCCAGCAGCCGCTGCGCCAGGCCACCCGCCTGGAAACCGGCCTCATCTGGCTGTGGCTGGGCGTCATCACCCTGCTCGCCTTCGGCCTGCCCCTGGCCTGGATGCTGAGCTGGAGCTGGCAGGCCTGGTCACAGGAGCTGATCAATCACGAATTCTGGGGCTACACCGCCAACTCGCTGCTGGTCGCCGTGATCGCCGCCAGCCTGGCGGTGATCGCCGCCTTTCCGGTGGCCTTTTACAATGCCCGCAAACGCTCCACTGGTAGCCAGGCCCTGCTGCAATTCTCCAGCGTCGGCTTTGTACTGCCCGGCCCCGTCATCGCCCTGGGCATCCTCAGCCTGCTGCTGGCCCAGCTGCCCTTTCTCTATGGCGGACTCGCCGCCCTGCTGATTGCCGTGGTGATCCGCTTCCTGCCGCTGGCGGTGCAGGCCCAGGATGCCGCCATGGCCCAGCTCACCCCCTCGCTGGAACAGGCCGGGCGCAGCCTCGGTGCCGGACCGCTGGAAAACCTGTGGCGCATCGTGCTGCCGATGATCCGTAACGGCCTGGCCACCGCCTGGGTGCTGGTGTTTATCGACACCCTCAAGGAACTGCCCGCCACCCTGATCCTGCGCCCCACCGGCTTCGACACCCTGCCGGTGCGCATCTGGATCGAGGCCAGCGAGGAGATGCTGGAACTGGCGGCGCCGGCCGCCCTGATGCTGGTCATCGGCACCCTGCCGGTGCTGTGGATCATGATGCGCAGCCACGGCAACGATGTCGGCTCCCGCCCTACCTGACCGAAACCGTCGGTTTTCTTTACAACTCCACCCCAAACCCACCGCCCGACCCATCCGATAAATCTCAACCCACTGTTCTTGTTGTGCTTTATTTTAATGGCACGACAATTGCTTAGGTCCTGCAAATCGATCATTTATTGATCATCTGGTTACCGTTTAGCCGTATGGGTGCATGATCGTCCCGCACCCGCACCGCACCTGTAACCGGTAGTTCACACATGCAGGAAACAGTAAACCCATGCCCAGACTCCCGTTCAGAAGGCTCCTTTTTACCGCTCTCCTCTACAGCGCCTTTGCCTCCGTCGGTCACGCCGATGCGACCAGCGCGGGACAGCGTGCCGACAATGCCGACAGCAACGCCGCCAAAGAGGCGCGCTGCCTGGCACTCAACATCTATTTTGAGGCTCGGGGAGAGGCCGCCGAAGGACAGCTGGCGGTGGCCATGGTGACGATGAATCGGGTGAAAAGCCGGCACTACCCTGATTCGGTCTGCGGCGTGGTGTGGCAGAAAAAACAGTTCAGCTGGACACATGACGGCAAGAGTGATCGCCCGACCGATGCCTACGCCTGGAAGCTGGCGCAAAAGATCGCCCGCTTTGCCTACCTGCGCTACGGCAGCCTCACCGAGCAGACCCGCAAGGCGCTGGACCTGACCAAGGGCGCATTACACTATTACGCCCCGCACCTTACCCTGCCCTACTGGGCGGAGTCTCACAACGTGACCCGCGAGATCGGCGGGCATATCTTTATGACGGGCCGCTCCTAGGTCTCTGTCGGGGTGTCTGTCAGGCTCAGGCCGAATCCTTCCAGCTGGTCTCCCCCTCGGGCTGCAGGGAGCGCGCGCTGAGGATATAGGGCCTGGTGTCGGAGGATTCGTAATAGGTGCGGGTGATCATCTCACTCATGATGCCGGTGGTAAAAAACTGGATGGAGACGACGATCATCAGCACCCCCAGCAGCAGCAGCGGCCGGTCGCCGATATCCTCGCCAAGAAACAGTTTCAGCAGCACCAGATAGGCCAGCAACAGCCCGCCGATGGCGCCGACCACCAGGCCGATCCGGCCGAAAAAGTGTCCCGGCCGCGCCCGAAAGCGCATAAAAAAGTACACGAACATCAGGTCCAGCAGCACTCGATAGGCGCGCGAAATGCCGTATTTGGACTCGCCGTACTGCCGGGCATGGTGGGTGACCACCTCCTCCTTGATCCGACCCGGCGAGGTATTGGAGGCCACCCAGGCCGGTATGAAGCGGTGCATCTCGCCATACAGCCGCACCCCCTTGATGATCGCCGCCCGGTAGACCTTGAGGCTGCAACCGTAATCGTGCAGGTGCACCCCGGTGATATTGCCGATCAGCCAGTTGGCCATGCGCGAGGGGATCTTGCGCATCAGCAGCTTGTCCTGCCGGTTCTTGCGCCAGCCCGACAGCAGGTCCAGATCATCGCTCAGCAGCCGTGACACCATGCGCGGGATATCGATGGGATCGTTCTGCAGGTCGCCGTCCATGGTGACGATCACCTCGCCGCGCGCGGCATCAATACCGGCCTGCATCGCCGCGGTCTGGCCGAAATTGCGCTGCAGCTCCAGCAGTCGCACATGTGTCAATCCCTGCTCCGCCAGCAGTCGCATGACCGTGGTGACCGTCGCGTCGCTGCTACCGTCATCCACCAGGATCAGCTCCCATTTGCTCGCGTAGTCGGCCAGCGCCGCATTGGTGCGTTCGATCAGCGGGCCGACGCTGTCTTGCTCATTGTAAAGCGGGATGACGATCGACAGGGGCGCTACCGCCGCTGACTCGGTGGCTGCTGTATGTGGTGTGGGGTCGGTCATAAAATATCCTTGCATCATTGGCCTGGGAGCCTGTCGGACTTGAGACTGATCTACTGCGCTGCAAAACGTGACGCAGAGTATAACGGATCACAGCGGGTGGGGGGCCGGTGATTTTGGCCGGACAGACGGACGAGGCGCATCCTTTGCCAGTGTCACAGCACTATTACAAAGAAGAAAATTGCGCAGCAGAAACCGCGCAGAGATAACCGACAATAGCGACTCTCGGTGGGCGCCGTCAGTCCCAGGGGCTGAGGGAAGGAAAGGCGCGTCGGCTACTGCGCCGCGGGCGTTTCGGCCGCGGAGCGGGTCATGTTGTGATACCGCACCTGGCGTCGAAACACATCCATGTCGATCGGTGCAAGCACCTCTTCCACCAGGCTGCGCATGGGCAGTGGACGCGGGTCCGGCTCGGTCTTTTTCCAGGGCACGATATACAGCACCTTGGGCAGTTCCCGCGCGCCGGTGATCTCGGTGGCCTCCAGTTCCAGTTTGGTCTCGGCCGTCGCCAACGACATGCCACCCACCATCAGCAAAAGCAGCACTATGACTATCGTCAGTCTATTCGATCGCATGATTCACCGGCTCACTCTTTTCATTCTTGGCATAACGGATCGGGCTCAGTTTCTCCAGCGCGGAAAAACTCTTTTTGACCCACTCATCATAAACATCGTCGATGGTGCGCGCCGCATTCAGGGCGTGCACCTCAATGGCCTTTTCCTCGAACGGATAGGCCTGCTCTTCCAGCAGGATGTCGTACTGCTCCAGCTCCTCGGCCGAGAGCCCCGCCGGCCGCTCAGAGGCAACCAGGTTGCGTCCAAAGTCATTATAGATTTCCGCAATCCGGAAGGTGGATGCGGTGGTGACCGCTTCCACACCGTAATCGGCCGCCGCCGTGAAGGCCTGGATCGTCTCCTGCATCAGGTCCTTTTTCTTCTTCAGGTTCTGCTGCAGGGGCTGCACCAGATGCACCTTTCGATAGTTCTCGAACATCGGCTCGGCCAGCTCCAGCTCCGCCGTTGCCGCCAGGTAGTGACTGCGATCCGTGGCCGGCCCGGCCTTGTGGGCCGCGATCAACTGGGCGAGCCAGTAATGGCGGGGCTGCACCTGCCCCTTTTGCTGATACATGCTGGCCAGGCGGAAGCGGGCCTCGATGGCATCATCAAACGGCGCGGGGAAGGCGGCGACATAGCGCTTGTAGACCTCGATCGCCTGATCCTGCTGTTGCGCCTTTTCATAGAACTCGGCCGTCTGCCACAGTAGCAGGCGTTTCTTGTTGGCGTCGGTTTCATTGCGATACAGCACCTCATAGGCCGCCGCAGCATGTTGCCAGTCACCGCTCTTCTCATAGGCCAGGGCCAGTTTTTCATCCGCGCCGGCCCGCAGTTGATGGGTGGGGAAGTTCTGCACAAAGGCCTTCAGCACGGGGATCGCCAGCGCCCAGTCGGCGTTGGCAAACAGGGCCGCCGCCGCATCAAAATCGGCATTGGCGCGAATGCCCGCCCGGGGGGTCAACTGTCCGACCCGCAGGAAGTGGCGGGCGGCCTCGCGCTGATCACCGGCGGCGCGGGCACTTTCACCCTGCTTATAGATGGCCGCGGCCAGGCGCTCTTCATGGTCCTGGCGATCCCGGTCATCGGCGGCCGCATACTGCAGGCGTTTGAGGCTGGCCTGTTCCGCCTGCGGATACAGCCCCAGCTCAAACTCACCCTGGGCGATGATCGCCCAGTTGATCTGCAGAAGCGCCCGCTCGGCGGCCGGCCGGTGGCCCACCACATGATGGGCGGTGGCCACCGCATTGCGATAATCCTTCAGCACAAGCAGCTCTTCCGCCGCCTTCGACATCACTTTCACTGCACGCGGGTCAGCGGGGAAGGTGCTCACAAACCGTTTGCTGCTGGCGATCAGGGTCTCCCGTTTGGCGTTCGCGGCCGAGCCCTGCAGCGCCTCCACCTGCTGCCGATGCGCCAGGATGGCGGCATAACCGGCCTCCGCACTCTGGCCAAACAGGGGGTAGTGATAGGCGGTGTACTCGAACTCCACCGCCGCGGCCTGCACCTCGCCACTGTCCAGCAGGCTCTCGGCCAGCAACATATGCTTGGCCGGGGTCTCTGCGTCATCCGGGAAGGCGCGCACATAGGTCCGGTACCAGTGGGCGGCGATACGGTAATCCGCCGGCGCCCGGCTGGTCTGGGCCTGGGCGTGGTAGTAGCGGGTCAGGTCATCCAGGTTGGCCTTCAGGTGCGGCAGCATCTGCGCCAGCAGGTCGGCATCGTGTCGTTTCCAGAAGGCCGTACCGACGCCATAGCCCATCACCAGGTCCGCCTTGGCGCGCAACAGCGCCTCTTTCTGGCCGGCCTGTTTGTAGATGTCGATCACCCGCACCAGGAACAGCGGCGCCTGGCCATGCTGCGGATAGCGCTGCACGAAGGCCATGAAGGTGTCTGAGGCATCGATGTTGCGTTGCTGACTGCGGTAGAGATCGGCCAGCCGCGCATAGATATGGAACTCATAGTCGCGCCGGCCGTAGTCCTCAAAAAAGGCGGTCACGCTCTCATGGCCCTGCAGATAGGAAAAGGACAGGCTGACGATGCGCAGGGTATCGTCCAGCAGCTCCCGTTCACTGCGGGAGAAATCCGCAATCTCGCGACCGCCGGCAAAACTGCGATCCAGCACGGCAAAATAGGATTTCAGTGAACGCTCGGTGGCGCCCTGTTTGAACACCGACCAACCGTGCTTGAACATCGAGCGCTCATAGTAGGGGCCGGTCTCGGACATGGACAGCACCTGGGCATAGGCCTGCTCCGCCGCCTCGAAGTCACGAAACGAAAACAGGATTTCGCCGCGACGGAACTGGATCTCGTCCTGATTGGCTTGCTCGGGGTACTGGGCCACCAGCCGGGTCAGCACGTCCAGGGTCTTTTCCAGATCACCGTTCAGTTCATAGCCGCGGGCCAGCTGATACATCACCCGGTCATTACCCGCATAGTCCGGGTACAGGGTTAACAGGCGCTCGTACTGATGGATGGCGCTCTGGATAGTGGCCTGCTCCGCATCGGCCTCGATGTCGGCCGGGGTCGCGCTTTCTGCTACCGGCTCGGTGAGCGTTTCCGTGACCGCTGCGGTCGATGGCGGTGCGAGCGTCACGGGGGTCGCGACCTTGTCCGTCTGGGCCTCACCCGCCAGCACCGCCTGCCTGTCTTCCAGGGCCAGATCCGCCAGCCGCTGCAGCGCAATCGCCTTCAGGGCATCATTGGTGGTGGTCTGCGCCAGCTGCCGATAGGTGCGCTGCACATCCGCCCGCGACAGCGGCGGCAGGGCCTGGGGCTCAATGCGGGCTGCCCGTTCCGCCAGCAGGGCGATGGTGGGATCCTGTTCAATGCTCGGTATGCCGGCGCAGGCGGACAGCATCACCAGCAAGGCCAACAACAGCGCCGTCCCAAAGACATAGGGGGGGAGGCGGCGCAACATCACTGCAACTCCCTACCCGAGGCCGCGGCATCGGTGGCCATATCCTGCAGATGCGCCAGCGAGAAGCGCGCCTGATCGAGGTAGTCCACCAGCCGGGCACGCAGCTCGTCGAACTCGACGTCCACCATCACCTGCAACTGACGCCGCTGCTCGTCGAAGGCGAGCTTGACCTGTTTGCGCAGACTCGCCACCCGCTGACGCTTGTCGTCAATGCGCCGGGCGTATGCCTCAAAATCCAGCGGCGCATTGGCGCGTGCCCGCTGTAGGGAATCCTGCTGCTGCAGGGTCGCCTGCAGTTCAGCATCCAGCGACTGCAGGCTCTTTTCCACCACCCGGTAACGGATGGCGTAGTTGGTCACCACGTCGTAGTCCAGCAGCCCCTTGAACAGGCGGTAGCGATCGCGGTAGTCCTCCATCTCGGCGGGGTCACTGTCCGGCTGTTTGGACAGGCGCCAGATGCGCTCCTCCACCTGCACCAGACGATCCTGCAATTTTTTCTCTTCCTGGGTCAGCAGGGCGAAGGCATCCTGGCGCTCGCCGATCCTTTTCAGTTCGGCGGCATAGATGTCGCGGCTGGTGCGCACATCCAGCACATGGTCCAGGGTCTGCTCCGGGGTCAGGGTATCCAGCTGGGTTTCATAGGTGCTGCGACGCAAGGCCAGCATCGCATCGAAAGCGGGGATCTCGGTTTGCCAGCGGCCCAGCTTGCCATCCAGAAACCACAGGTCGCGCAGATTCTTGATGGCCTCATGAAAGCCGTGCCCGGCGAGCACCATGGGCAGGTAGCGCGCCTCCGGCGTCCCCGGCAGCAGCTCCGCCTCCCAGAACCAGCCCATTTCGTTACGCGACACCTGGGCCAGCAGATCGGCCCACAGGCGGCCGGCCTTCACCGCCGCGACGGTATCATTCAGGCCCGCCAGCTCCTGCTCAAAAATGGTGATGGCATTGCTATAGGACTGTATCGCCTGGGGATAGGCACGCAAACGCTCCAGCGAATGACCGGTTGCCAGCAGCGCCTCAAACACCGCCAGATCGACCCTGTCCCGCTTTGCCAGTTCGGCCCAGGGCACCAGCGACTGCTCATAGCGCTGCAATTCCACCTCGGCCCAGCCCAGACCCAGCAGGGCCTTATTGGAATAGGGGCCATTGAGGCGCACCTTCTGCAGAAAATCCCTGGCCAGCACCGGGGCCGATTTCAGCAATGAATAGCCCAGCGCCAGATTGGCCCTGTCGCGCAACGCCTTCTGGTCGCTGTCGCCGGACTGGAGTTCGGCCACCTTGCGCAGCCACTCCGTGCCCTGCTTTTCATGCCCGGCGCGGATCAGGGCCACACCCAGGTTGAAACGTGCGTAATTCGCCTGCTGCTCGGTATCGCGGCCGCTGTGGCCTTGCGTCAGATCCTGCAGGGCCGCCGCCGCTGCAGGGTAGTCTTCCTGCGCCATCAACAGATTGGCCCTGAGGGTACGAAACTCCTCCACCAGGGACTCATCCAGCGCCTCGCCGACACGGGACAGGGCCGCCTCCGCCTCGGTAAACAGCTGCTTCTGGTAGCGTATCTTGCCCAGATAAAACCAGGCCCTGTCCCGCACCGCCGGCTCGGCGCTGTCGTCCAACAGGCGGTTAAAGATCGCCTCCGCCTCGCTGTGCAGCCCGTAGGAAAGATACATCCCACCCAGCAACAACTGGGCATCCGCCGCATGATGGCGAAGACGATTTTGCTCCTGCGCCGCCAACAGATTCACCGCCGCGGAAAAATAATTCTGCTGATAAAACTCATACAGCACGGTGCCGTAATACAGATCACGCACCTGTCCCGCGGGGACATCGGAGGGGGTCGGTTCGTCGGCGGGCGCAGTACCTGGCGAGGCAACAGACGGAACTACAGACGGAGCAACAGACGGTTCTGCCGGGCCATCCGCAGACCAGGCCAGTGATGACATCACCAGCAACAGCAGCCCGATCAGAAGTCGAAAGGTGATCACGATAAACATCCGTCAGCCGGGGCTTTCACTCCCACTGTTTGACGACAAATTCCGGTTGCAGCTTGCGCGAGACATCCAGAATCTTGAGTTCCATGAATTTCGCCGCCGAGCCCTTGGTGAACTTAACCGTGGTGGCCCGACGGTACTCCCGATTGTTGGGTCCGGGACCCCGAAAACTGGCCACCAGCTCGTGTTCGCCGGATTTCACGTTGCCGATATACAGGCGCTGTACACCGCCGCGCTCCAGGGCGCCCAGCTCACGCTGGGTGTACAGATGATTGGCCACCACCGTGTCATCAATCTTGACCTGCACCGAATCCAGCCGAAAAAACTCACCGACATCGATGGACAGGAACAGGGCCAGCTGGGTGCTGGCGGGAAACAGCAGCTCCTCCTCAAGAATGAACAGGTCGCGATTCAGGGCCTTCACCTCTTTTTTCAGCTCCTGTACACGCGCGTCCAGTGTCCGGGTGTCCGCTGGCTCCTCCCCGGCAGCCGGTGCCGCCAGACTCAGCGCGGTGGACATCAACAGTATGGCCAGCATAGCGATCAGATATTTGTATAGAGATTTCACAAAATGCTCCCGTTCATTATGGGGCGCGCCGCTGGCGCACCTTGCTCACGTTGACTAGTACCACAGCGAGACAAAAAACCGCACCACATCCGCCGTCTGGCTATACATCGGTTCGGTGCCGGGCGCATAGCCCTCGGCAAGCTCGTTACGGAAATTCAGATAATCAATCTGGTAACGGTCATACATCAGATTGACCGAGCCCTTATCAATAAACCGCCACGACTTGTCGCCGAACTCATAGCTGGCGCCCAGCCCGATGGAGCTGGTGTTCAGCGTGCTCAGCTCTTTGTCACGCGCATGGTAGTTAAATTCCGAGATCCGATTAAACATGTCGCTGTAAAAATCCGCCTGATCCTGTTGGTAGGCGCGATAGCGGAGCTCGAAGATCCAGTGCTGTTTCCACGGGTGCACGTAACCCAGCTCATACATGCTGGCATTGACGCCCCAGGTGTCGGTGAACAAACGGGTCTCGGCCTTTATCGCTGCACGATAGGGCAGATAATACAGGGCGCTGATGCTCAGCGCGTGACTGGTGCGGGTCTCGGGATATTCCTCACCCTGATAGGCCACCCCGGTGGCCGCCGAGGTATCCAGAAAGCGCACCCGACGATAGGGGCTCTCCAGATGACCCTCGTCGGTCACCGTTTCAAAGGTCATGCCCATCAGCATGTTTTTGGTCAGCACCTGGGAAATCCCCAGCCGGTATTTGGACCGCTCCGCGCTTTCGGAAAAGTTGGGATCCACTGAACTCGTCACGTCGTCCAGACCCCGGGTATAACCCAGCGACACGGTGGTGAGATCACCAAACAGGCTGTGACTGATGCCGAAGTTAACGGTGTTGGCCACAAAATCGTTTTCGGCGCTGTTGGTATAACCCAGACTCAGGGTGCTCTTGTCGTGCAGATAATCCACGCCGACGGATTTTTCTATGCGCTCTTCGTGATATTCACTGGCGGCGGAGACCACATCAATGGTGGCGCTGGTGAGTGAGTCGACATAGTACTTGCCCCACATCGACACCGACTTGCCGATCTTTTTTCGCGCCAGAATCGACGGACCATTCACCACCAGCCCACCACCACTATAGGAGTGATACAGGAAATCCGCCCGATCCTCCGGCAGCACCGCGGCCATCAGCGGCACACAGAAGCCGAGCACGCCGACCGCCAGCAGGCCCCACTGAAAACGGCCGGGGCGTTTGCCGGCCGGTTGGCCTGGGCTTATGGCTGAGAATATGGAGGAGGCCTTAGTTACAACCACAGCCGCCACCCTGTCCGCTCTCGGCACCGCGCGACGATTCCCGCGCCTCGTGCACATGATTGATATAGGAGGTCGCACTGGGATCGCGATCAAAGCTCATGATCGGGTCCGCCAGATTGGCGCGCTCATAGGGCTTCACCCAGGGCTCGATACTGCAGGCGGACAGACCCAACAACAGCAGCATGATGGACAGACAGGTTTTCATATCGGCGCACCGTTACCTAACATCATTTATTGGGCCTACTCCCTGACCAGTTCCTTGATCTGCCTGACATACTCTTCTTCATAGCCCGGCAAATAGCCGCGATGCAAATAACGCATATTGCCGTCGCGATCCACCATCACCGTGCTGGGCATGGCCACCACCTTGTACAGTTTGGTGACATCATTCCTGTTGTCATACAACACCGGGAAACTCACCGGCACCTCGCGTAACAGTTCGCCGGCCTTGGAGGAGTCTTCTTCCACATTGACGCCCAGCAGCACAAAACCCAGATCGCTGTATTTTTTATACATCGCATCCAGCAGCGGCATTTCCTGGCGACACGGCGCACACCACGAGGCCCAGAAGTTGATCATCACCACGTCGCCGCGCAACTCGCTGAGTTTGATATTTTCACCGCTACGGGACTTGAGGGTGAAGTCCGGCGCCTTGCCTTCCAGCACCTCGGCCTGGGCCACCGGCGCCAACAACAGGCCGAGCGTCATCCATAGCGTCATTGGTTTGCTTACGGTGTTTAACAATGTTTTAAACAGTGCTTTAAAACGTACTTTAAACTGCACTTTAAACCGCACTTTACAAAGAGACATCCTGATTACCTCGCTACAGCTACGAAACGTCATAAAAGCTTGTTGAATCTGCGCACCTAGAAAAACACGGTAATGCCGCCGTGGGTCTCCAGGTTGTGGGCGGTCTTGGCGTCACCCAGCAGATCGATGTCAAAAATGTGATCGCGCACATCCAGGTGCACCGCCAGCCAGTCCGTCAGCAGAAACCGGTAACCGGTGCCCAGGTTCATGGTGAAGCGGTCATCGCCGGCAAAGCGGGTATTGCCCACCCCGCCGATCACATACAGGGCGGTATTAAACGCCCAGCCCCTGCCGACAAAGGCCTCGCCATGAAACAGGTTGTAACCCACCGAGATATTGTAATAAGTCAGCTCGCGCTGGGCGTCGGTCAACAGCGGCGCGCCGCCGCTCAGGCGCTCGTAACTGGTTTCCGTGGTATCGGATTTGGCGTAGGCCGCCTCAAAAAACACATCCTCGGTGACGTGGTAGGCCGCGCGCGCCCCTACTACCAGATTTGTGCCAAAGTCCTCGACACTCAACAGGCCGCTGTACACGCCGATCTCGAAATCCTCGGTGTCGATCTTGTCGATATCGATGGTGCGACGCTCCACCTCAGGCTGGATCACCTGCTCCTGAGCGACCCCATCGGCCGACCAGGCCATGGCTGATGCACTGCACAGCAATGCGCCGGACAGCAGCCGGCCTAGAAAAAGAATGCGAAGCCTGCCTTCCATTCCTCAAACTCCTCGTTATCGTCATCACTGGAAAAGGCGACGTAGTTTTTGTATTCGGCGCGCAGGATAAAGCGGCGCGTGAGATAAATCTTTATGCCCAGGCCCATGTGCGCGGTCAGATCCTGGCTGTCCTGCGCCTGGATCAGGGTGACGTTCGGCTGGGTCTGGATCTGCCCCACGCCCAGCGTAAAGAACGGCGAATAACGCCATTCGGGAAAGGGGTGCGACACCAGGTTGAGGTTCGCCAGCACACTGCTCGCATATTCACCGCTCACCTGGGAGGCCGACACTTCCGCCGACAGGTTGGGGTTCAACACATAGGCGCCATACAGGGTAATCACCGGCGCGCCGTTAAAGGTCCCTCCCACCAGACCCGCCTCCCAGCGACGCTTGCTGAAATCACCGATCGCTGCATCGGCGAACTCGGTCAGCTCGCCACCCGGCATGACGGTCTGTTCCATCTGCGCCCGCTCCACCCATCCGGTTTTACCCTCGGCGGTGCGCACCTTGAACCAGTCCGTTTTGCGTTTGATGACCTCGACAAACTCGCCGCGATCGACCACATGAAAAATGGGAAACCCCTCGCCCGGACCGGTGTGCAGTTCAATATAGGCCTGCGCTACCTTAACCTCGGGATACAGCTCCTCGGCATTGACCGGGCCGGTGACAAGGCCCGTGATCAGCAACAGCAGCAGACACCATCCTGCGCGCACAGGCCTACGTCTCATCCACACAGGATGGTCGATCACACTTCAGGCTGCCTGTTTTCACACCGGGTTTCGCTATGGCTTTCACTATGGCTTTCACTATCAAATCAGCGGCGACGCATTCCATTTCTTGATTGTTATCTGGCTTGTATTACGTATTGATTCAACGGCCTGTGAGAGTGATCACAGGCCGGCCAATCATCGACCTGAATCCGAGGCTTAACCGCGGCGCCTGGCACAAGCTCTTGGTTTCACAGCGGATCAAAAAATGCCCGCTTAACCTAAGGGTGAAGCTGAGATTTTTTGAAACCCCTGTGAAACCAATATCTCGCACCATGCATCCACGTTTAAACCACGGATTCAGGTCATCGATTAAGGATTCAGAGGGGCCGGGGCCGGCCAGAGGGCGGCCCGGTTAAACATCACGCAACGCAGTCCGACAGGATTCCCTTCCAATCATGTCGCGACGACCCTAGCGGCGATTTGTGTCGGCTATCTTAGCGGCTCGATAGGCCTCCGGCCAGCACGGCGGTGTGTCGAGCCACACGCCTGTGCCGTTTCACCATCAGTCTTCGGGCGCCGCGAACGGGCTATTAAAATACTGGGCACCGATGTCCAGCCATTCGGCAATCAGGCGCATCTCTGCCGGCGTCAGGTCACCGGCATGGCTGCCGCCTGCCAGGAATTTGCCCATGAAACTGCCGGACCGCGAACCGTTCACCGACATGGCCGGGGCGGGCGCCGGTACCGGCACCTGTATGGTGACCAGCACCGGGATGGGATTTCCGCCGCCGTCCAGCAGCAAGGCCCCGGTCACCGGATCCACCTCAAACAGCGGGTCACCATTGGCATCGGTGCCCTGCACGAGCTGATCCACCGTGCTGTCGATCAGGGCGCCGGTGCCGTCCAGTTCCTGCTGGATATCCTGGAACAACAACTCCCGGTAGGACTCGTAATGGTCAGGCTCGTCGCTGGACGGGCCATCGCTCAGATCCAGCTGGCCATCCGGCACCCGCGGGGCCATCGCCAGGTCTGAGCGGGCGTGGCAAAGGGTACAGGTGCGATCATTCATCGAGGCATCGGTACGCGGCGTGCCCCACAGCGGGTGGATGTGGGTTTCATAATGGATGACGGTGCGACAGCGCGCGCTCCATTGCGCCTGACAGGCGGCGCTGGCCGGGATACTGGTCAGGGCCGGTGCGGTGGTGTCGTCGTAACGCTGGTTGGTCACATCGGGTATGGCGCCACTGGCCCACACGTCGCTAAACACCGGGTTTACGTTGGGGCTCAGTTGCGGACAGGCAATCTGCGCATAGTTGATGTCGCCCAGGCCCGGCGTCGATTCACAGAGGGTGCGGATGCGGGCCTGGGCCATGGTCTCGCCCATCACCTGTGTCACCGTACCCACCACCATCGGATCGGGATCCACATCGGAGGTGGCGCCGGGATATTCACCCCCGATGGTCGCCGCGCCGGCATTCAACGGCGTTGGCCCATCGCTGTAGCCATGCGGCAGGGGCAGGGCCGGGGCGGTCACCGTATGGGTGTGGCAGCCGGTGCATTGCAGGCTCTCGCCAGGCCGCAGCTGGATCCAGTTTTGATGCCGCCCGCCGATGCGACGGCCGTCCTTGTCCACCACGCTGATGGCCAGGGGCACGTTGGCCGGCACCTTGGTCAGCACCGAGCCGTCCGGTTCCACCGCCGCGTAACCGATGATCTCGCGCATCTTTTGTTGACGACTCACACCAAAGGCCGTGTTGTCAAAATCATAGACATCGTCATCGGGAATGGAGGCGGCCTTGACGATGCGCAGGAAACGGGCGGGGCGCGCATCCGCATCGGTGAGTGTGGGATTGGCCATCTCGGCCAGGTCGGCCGCCGCACCGCCCAGGGCGTTAAAGCTGCCATCAAAATCGTAAACGCTGCGGATATGCAGCAGGCCCACGCCTTCATCACCCAGGGTGGCGTTCAGCTCAAAACCCAGGGTCTTATCGTAGAGTACGACCGGCCGCTCACGCGGCGCCAGCACCACCGGCTCGTCGATCATCACACCCTCCTGCGGCACCACCACGGGCAGCTGGGTGTTGCTGTCCAGGTCATAGACATAAATGCCGTAGACGGGCAGGGCCTCGGCGGCGCCCGCCGAGATCGTGTCGGGACAGGGGGTGGGAGTGGCATCAGGCAGGCGCAGTCCGGTGAGCGGATCGGTCGGATGCAGACGGCACTGCGACCAGCTGACCAGGGCGCGGTTGGAACCGTCCCCCAGCGGATACACCGAGCGGAAACGTCCGGCGGGTGAGATGCTGCCATCGGTACGGACATCCTGCGCGATGGCCGGGACCTGGGCCGGGCCGCTCAGGCCGCTCGGCTGGTAGGGCCAGGTAGGCTGGGTGTTGTCGGCGTATTCCGCCACGTTGATCCGCGCGGGGGCGCCACCACCGGCCGAACCGGTGAAGGGTTTGATCATCACCAGGATCTGCCCGTCGGGCAATTCACGCGGCGCCATATACTGCACGGTGCTACCCGCGGTGCCCACGGCGTGATCATGCACCCCATACAGCGCCTTCAGCTCGGTGCCGTCGGGGCGCACCGTGTAGAGATTGATGGCATTGCGCCCACCCATGTGATCCCAGCGCGAAAAGATGATCTCGCCGCTGGCCAGCACACTGGCATCCAGGTCATGGCTCTGGTTAAAGGAGATCTGCTTGACGTTTTCGCCGTCGGCACTCATCACGTGCAGCACCACGGCGGGCTCGTTCTGGCTCTCGTCCAGCGGCTGAAACTGCTGATGGCCCTCGTCGAGCAGGATCGCGCCCGTGGCCCGTTGCAGACTGGAACTGAACACGATGCGGCCATCGGGCAGGTAGGCCGGCGCGACATCGTTACCCTTGTTCGCCAGGCTGTCGGAGGCCATCACCCGGGTCGGGCACCCTCCCACGGTGATGTCATATTCATAGATATTCCACTTCGGAATGTCATCGCCGTTGGTCAGGTCCTCCAGCCGCAGCGAGAAGATCAGCTTGCTGCCGTCATAGGAGGATTCCAGGTCACGCACATCACCGGTACCGATGCCATCACCATCGAGGTCGGTCAGACAAAGGGTGATATTCCGCTCGCTGGCCGAGGGCGAGGCGCGTTCCCGCAGGTACACGTCGCCACCCTCGTTGAACTCAATGGCCTCGCGCACATCGGGCTGGACCAGCACGAGCTCGTTGGTATCGGGATCCAGCTGTGTCGCAACCGGCCGCTTGATGTAGGCGATGGCATAATCGGCCACCGTCTGATCCTGGCCCTCGACGCCGCAGGCCGCCAGGCCGACCAGCACCAGCGCCGACAGCACCCGGCGCATGGCGAAAAATACCGGGCTGTCCTTCTGGTTGCTCTTCTGGTTGCTCTTATGATCCGTCAACACATCCGTCACCTATCTACCTATTTACCCACCACGTTACCCACCACGTTAGCCACCACGTTAGCCACCACATCCAGAGCCACGCCCCGACTAAAGACGCCAATGCCATTACCAATGCCATTAATAAACCCGCCGCCGGATTTTTACCGAGAAATCAGTCACAAACACTCTCTGAGATAGGCCTGACACAACCCTCCATGGCTATAGCGGGAACCACTCACATAAGCTTTATCTGCCTGATTCCGGATATCCTCACCTTCAACACGCCATCACCCGCAATTTCGTTCCGCCAATACTGCGATACACCCCTCGCCGACACCCGGCACGTCTTGGTTTTTCCCTTTCACTGGCAGTATAATCCGCGCTTCAGCTGAATATCGCTGCGGGAGAGTGTGGAACCCGATCCTCTGTTGGCGATAGACGTCGCAAGGGCCGAGACCACCGCCGAAGGCGCAACCGCCCGGAATCGCTCAGGCAAATGGACCGCAGACCGACAATAGCTGACTCTGGAGAGAGACTGAGGCCGCCCAGGCCAAACAGTCCGCCGAAGGGGCTCAAGCTCTCAGGCACCACGGACAGAGGGGTGGCAACACAGACAGACACCGCCACTTTTTTGTTTAAAAATCGTGCCACAACACCGTGCCACGACACCAGAGGTTAACCCGCATGTCCCAGGCACTATCAGCCGTCCAGCGCACGCCCCAACGCACGCCATTGTACGACCGGCATCTCGCCGCCAATGCCAAAATCGTGGATTTTGCCGGCTGGGAGATGCCCATCCATTACGGCTCCCAGCTTGAGGAACACCATCAGGTGCGCACGGACGCCGGCATGTTTGACGTCTCCCACATGGTGGTACTGGACCTCACCGGCGCCGGGGTCACCGCCTTCCTGCGCCATCTGCTTGCCAACGACGTGGCCCGCACCCAAACCCCCGGCAAGGCCCTGTATTCCTGCCTGCTCAACGAGCGGGGCGGGGTCATCGACGACCTGATCGTCTATTTTATGAATGACAGCTGGTATCGCATGGTGGTCAACGCCGCCACCCGCGACAAGGACCTGGCCTGGATTACCGCGCAGGCCATCAGTGCCAACAAAAAGGGCAGCGGGGTCGAGATCCGCGAGCGTGACGATCTGGCGATGATCGCGGTGCAGGGACCCAACGCCCGCGACAAGGCCCACGCCGCGCTCGGCGCAACGCTCGATCCCGCGCGGGAACTCAGGCCCTTTTTTGCCATCGAATGCGGCGAATGGTACGTCGCCCGCACCGGCTACACCGGCGAAGACGGTTATGAAATCATGGTGCCCGCCGAGCAGGCCGGCGCCACCTGGGACGCCCTGCTCGCCGCCGGCGTCCACCCCATCGGGCTAGGTGCACGCGACACCCTGCGCCTGGAGGCGGGCATGAACCTTTACGGCCAGGATATGAATGAAGACATCAGCCCACTGGAGGCCGGCCTTGGCTGGACGGTGGCCTTCGAACCTCAGGAGCGTGACTTCATCGGTCGCGCCGCCCTCGAAAAACAGCGGGCCGACGGACCCGCCTTCCGGCTCGTGGGCCTGATCCTCGAGGACCGCGGCGTGTTACGCGCCCACCAAAGGGTGGTCACCGGGCAGGGCGAGGGCGAAATCACCAGCGGCAGTTTTTCCCCCACCCTGGGCAAATCCATCGCCCTGGCCCGGGTCCCGGCGACCACGCAGGATCGCTGTCAGGTAGAGATCCGCGGCAAGCAACTGGCCGCCCGTATCGTAAAATATCCCTTTGCCCGCAATGGCAAGGCCTGCACAGAATAACCATTAATAAGCCAAACAAAACAAACAGGAGATTGCCATGAGCAACGTGCCAAATGAATTGAGATACACCAAAAGCCACGAGTGGGTACGCACCGAGGCCGATGGCAGCGTCACCGTCGGCATTACCGACCACGCCCAGGAGCTGCTGGGCGACATGGTGTTTATTGAACTGCCCGAGATCGAGGCCAATTACACCGCCGGCGACGAATGCGCCGTGGTGGAATCGGTAAAGGCCGCCTCCGATGTCTACAGCCCGATTTCGGGCGAGGTCATCGCCATCAATGAAGACCTGACCGAGACCCCTGAAACCATCAATCAGGATCCCTTTGACACCGGCTGGATGTTCAAAATGCAACCCGAGGACGCCGGTGAGGTCGACGAGCTGATGGATGCCGAGGCCTATGCCGAATTCATCGCCGACGAAGAGCATTAAGACATAGCTCAGCTAAATATAGTTTAGCTAGACAAAGCTCAGCAAGACACCAGCGCTCCGTCCTTTCCAAACTCCAACATAAAGTAGACACTGCAATGCCATTTATCCCCCACACCGACGATGATACCCGCGAAATGCTCGCAACGATTGGCGCCGACAGCATCGAAGACCTGTTCGATGAAATCCCGTCCGGGCTGCGCGCCACATCGCTGGACAGGATACCCGCCGGGCGCAACGAAATGGCCGTCAACCGCCTGCTGCAGGAGTGTGCCGCCAAAGACACGCAACCGCTGTCGTTTCTCGGCGCCGGCGCCTACGAGCACCACATCCCCGCCGCCGTATGGCAGCTCACCACCCGCGGTGAATTTTATACCGCCTATACGCCCTATCAGGCCGAGGCCAGCCAGGGCACCCTGCAGCTACTGTATGAATTCCAGACCATGATGGCCGAGCTGACCGCCATGGATGTCTCCAATGCCTCGCTATACGATGGCGCCTCCGCCCTGGCCGAGGCGGTACTGATGGCCGTGCGCGCCAACCGCAAATCAAAATCCAAACGCATCCTGATGCCCGCTACCGTGCATCCAACCTATCGCAGCGTGGTCAACACCATCGTGCGGCATCAGGGTATCAAACTGGAATTAGTGGATTATGACAGGCAGGGTGGCCATATCGACCCGGCCAGCCTGCCGGCCGAGCCCGGCGACATCACCGCGCTGGTGATTCCACAACCCAACTTTTTCGGCAGCCTGGAAGATGCCGATGCGCTCACCGACTGGGCGCAACAGCACGGCGCCCTGGTGATCGCGGTGGTCAATCCCACCGCCATGGCCCTGATCAAGCCGCCCGGTGAATGGGGTAACGGCGAGGGCGCCGACATCGTCTGTGGCGAAGGTCAGCCGCTGGGCGCGCCGCTGGCCTCCGGCGGGCCCTATTTCGGTTTCATGTGCTGCGCGCAGCAACATGTACGCCAGATGCCCGGCCGCATCATCGGACGCACCACCGACCTGGAAGGAAAAAGCGGTTACGTATTGACCCTGCAGGCCCGCGAACAACATATCCGCCGCTCCAAGGCCACCTCCAACATCTGTACCAACCAGGGCCTGCTGACCACCGCCGCCACCATCTATCTGGCGTTAGTCGGCCAGCAGGGATTGCAGCAGACCGCGGCCCACAGCCACGCCAACACCCGCAAGCTGGCCGAGGCCCTGGGCGCCATCGCTGGCGTCGAGCTGATATTCAATCGCCCGTATTTTCACGAGGCCGTACTCCGGCTGCCCAAACCGGCCGCCGAGGTGCTGGTCGAACTGGATCGCCTGGGCATTCTCGGCGGCTTCGACCTGGCAGCAGACTACCCGGAGCTAGGCAATGCGCTGCTGGTGTGTGCCACCGAGACCAAGACCGATGCCGATATCGAACAGTTTGCCGCCGCCTTACGCAAGGTGCTTGGCTAGTCCGCAGCGTGCCGGCAGTCATTCCACCGACACACGCCGCCTGAGCACCCATCGCCTAACTATCCGTTGCCTAACTATCAATTGCCAAACATGTCGTCTTCCGCAAAAACCCACATCATCAGTCCCGCCGCAACGCCACCAGGCCGCGGCGAGCTGCTGCGCTGGGCCGGCTGGTTTTTTCTCGCCAACAGCCTGATTGCCCTGTTGATTGCGCTGCGCTATCTGGGCGCGGTGCAGTTTCCCGCTGGCGAACACGCGATCACCTTCAGCATCCTGGCGTTTATCGGTCACTTTTCTTCCGTGGCCTTTGTCTGTGCCGCGCTGTTGTTCCTGCCCATTTTTTTGGTGCCGAAAAAGCCCTTCATCTTTGCGCTCGGCATCGGGCTGGCGCTGGTGCTGATCACCGGCATCACGCTGGATACCTTCATCTTCCATCAATACCGCTTCCACTTTAACGGCATGGTGATGAACCTGTTGCTGGGCGGCGCGGCGGAAGAGATCTTTACCTTCTCGGCATTCTTGTGGGCCATGCTGGGCCTGTTTGTAGTGGCGCTCATCGCCCTCCAGTTATGGTTAAGCCAGCGCATCTGGCGCTTTGTAATCGCCACCCCCGGCGGCTCACTGGGTTATATCGTCAGCCTGCCGTTGCTGGCCATCTTCCTCGCGCAAAATATCTTCTATGCCTGGGCCGATGCCAACAGCTACACGCCCATCACCAAACAGATCCGCTTCCTGCCCGCCTACAAACCGCTCACCGCGGATCGCTGGTTTATCGACAATGGCTGGGCCGATCCCAAGGCCGCCAGCCTGCTGGGCCAGGTCGACAGCAGCAGCGCGCTCGACTATCCCAAAAAACCGCTGCACTGCACGGCGGCGACTGCGCCACTCAACATCGTCTACATCGTGGTGGATTCGTGGCGCTTTGACACCCTGACCAGCGAGGCCACGCCCAACCTGCATCGCCTGGCGCAGGAGTCGCTGGTGTTCGACCAGCACTACAGCCCGGCCAATTCCACCCGCACCGGCATCTTCAGCCTGTTTTATGGCCTGCCCGGCACCTACTGGCACGCCATGCTCGCGGAACAGCGCGGCGCCGAATTCATCAACCAGCTCATCGCCCAGAATTATCAGCTGGGCATTTTCGCCAGCGCCAAGCTTTTCAGCCCCGAGTTTGATCGCACGGTATTTGCACAGGTCGACAAGCTGCGCCTGCAATCCAGCGGCAACTCGCCGCATCAGCGGGACCAGAATAGCCGCGATGAGTTTCTGGCCTTTCTCGATGCGCAAGACAGCCAGTCGCCATTCTTCGGCTTCCTGTTTTTTGACGCGCCCCACGCCTATGATTTTCCCAGTGACTACCCGCTGGCCTTTGAGCCCAGCCTGAAGACCGTCAATTACGTCGCCCTGAACAATGACTACGACCGCACGCCCTTTTTTAATCGTTACCGCAACTCCGTCCACTTCGTCGACAGCCTGATTGCCCCGGTCATCGACAAACTGAAATCCCGCAAGCTGCTGGACAATACCGTGCTGGTGATCACCGGAGACCACGCCCAGGAGTTCAACGACAACCGGCTCAACTACTGGGGGCATAACAGTAATTTCTCGCCCTGGCAGACCCATGTGCCACTGGTCATCCGCTGGCCCGGCAAGGCGCCACAGCGCTTCGATCGACAGACCAGCCACTTTGATCTCTCGCCCACTTTAATGAAGGAAGTGCTGGGTTGCGAGAACGATCTGCGCGACTACAGCAACGGTCGGCATCTACTCACCGGCACGCCCGGCCCTTATCTGTTACTCAGTAACTACAACCAGTTTGCGGTAATGGATGCTGAACGAATTACCGTGGTCGATGAATTCGGCAACGTGGATATTCTGGACCATCAATACCGCAGCATTCCCGACGCACAGCTACCCAATGCACAGATGCTCTCAGTTATGAACGAGATGAGCCGCTTTTACAGTAAATAGTTACATCCACATTCAATTTAGCAATCCAGCAGGCAAAACATATGCACGACAGCAAGCACAATCCCCTGATCTTTGAACTCTCCCGGCCCGGACGCGTCAACACCACACACACCCAGCGCAGCACGGCGCAGTTCAGCGATATCCCTGCCGCCTTGCTGCGCAACAGTCCGCCGCAACTGCCGGAGGTTTCCGAAATGGATGCGGTGCGCCACTACACCCGCCTGTCGCAGAAAAACTTTTCCATCGATACGCATTTTTATCCGCTCGGCTCCTGCACCATGAAGCATAATCCGCGCGCCTGTAACTCGCTGGCCATGCTGCCGGGCTTTCTGAACCGTCACCCCCTGTCGCCGGTGCAGCATGGCCAGGGCTACCTGAGCTGTCTGTGGGATCTGCAGGAAATTCTCAAGGACGTCACCGGCATGACCGCCGTATCACTTACGCCCATGGCCGGCGCACAGGGTGAATTTGCCGGCGTCGCCATGATTCGCGCCTATCATGACGCCAGACAGGACACCGCGCGCACCGAAATCCTGGTGCCAGACGCCGCCCACGGCACCAACCCCGCCACGGCCACTATGTGTGGTTATGTCGCGAGGGAAATTCCCACCGACGTCAACGGCGATGTCAACGTGGATGCGCTGAAGGCGGCGGTCGGTCCGCAGACCGCCGGCATCATGCTCACCAACCCCTCCACCCTCGGGGTGTTCGATCGCCGCATCAAGGAAATCGCGGGCATCGTGCATGAGGCCGGCGGCCTGCTCTACTACGACGGCGCCAATCTCAATGCGATTCTCGGCAAGGTCAAGCCCGGCGATATGGGCTTCGATGTCATCCACATGAATCTGCACAAAACCTTTTCCACCCCGCATGGCGGCGGCGGGCCCGGCGCTGGACCGGTCGGGGTCAGCCAGCGTCTGCAAGCCTTTATGCCGATCCCGGTGGTCGGGAAAAAGACCGGCGATGAGGGTGACAGCTATTACTGGCTTACCGAAAAGGATCTGCCGCAGAGCATCGGCCGCCTTTCCACCTTCATGGGCAACGCCGGGGTACTGTTACGCGCCTACATCTACGCCCTGCTGCTGGGCAAGGAGGGCATGACGCGGGTCGCGGATTACGCCACGCTGAACGCCAACTATCTGATGGCCTCGCTCAGCCAGGCCGGTTTTGACATGGCCCTGCCCCAGCGACGCGCCACCCATGAGTTCATTCTCACCCTCAAGCGTCAGGCCAAAGAGCAGGGCGTCACCGCCATGGACTTTGCCAAGCGTCTGCTGGACTACGGGATGCACGCCCCTACAACCTACTTTCCGTTAATCGTCCCGGAGTGTCTGCTCATCGAGCCCACCGAATCGGAATCCAAGCAGACACTGGACGGCTTTGTCGCCGCGATGATCGCCATCCAGCACGAGGCGGAGACCGACTCCGACACCCTCAAGGGCGCACCCTACACGCAACCCATGCGCCGCCTGGATGACGTCAAGGCCGCCCGCGAGCTCGATCTGCGTTACCGCCCGCCCGCCGCGGCCACCGAAGCCTGACATGGGCAAGCCCGGCAACACTGGACTCATGCGCATCTTCCGGGCTGCCGGCTATTCCTGGGCGGGACTGCGTGCCGCCTTCCGGCATGAGGCCGCCTTCCGTCAGGAGCTGGCGCTCTGCTGTCTGCTGATTCCGCTGGGCCTCTGGCTGGGCCAGACCGGTAGCGAACGCGCCCTGCTGATCGGCAGTCTGCTGCTGGTATTAATCGTCGAGCTCATCAACTCCGCGATCGAGGCCGTGGTGGATCGTTTCGGCGGTGAACAACACGAACTCTCGGGCCGCGCAAAGGATATCGGCTCCGCCGCGGTCTTCATTGCGCTGCTGAATGTCGTCATCGTGTGGGGACTGATCGTATTGACGCCCTCCACCGCGATCGGCTTTTAACATTTATTACATTCTCCATTACACTCTCGACTACGCTCACGATTTCGCTCTCCATGACATCTGCGCCAACCGATAACCGCAAAGGGAAATAACATGTCTGCACTCATCTGTGGTTCATATGCCTACGACACCATCATGGTGTTCCCCGATAAATTCAAGAACCACATCCTGCCGGACAAGGTGCACATGCTGAACGTCTCTTTTCTGGTGCCCGACATGCGCCGCGAATTCGGTGGCTGCGCCGGCAACATCGCCTACAACCTTAAACTGCTGGGCGGTGAACCGCTGCCCATGGCGACCGTCGGCCGTGACTTCGCCTCCTACGCCAAGTGGATGGACCAGTGCGGCATCTCCCGCCGGCATGTGGTCGAGCTCAACAACACCTTCACCGGCCAGGCCTTCATCACCACCGACATGGATGACAACCAGATCACCGCCTTTCATCCCGGCGCGATGGGTGAGTCACACCAGAACAGGGTGAGCGATGCACAAGGCGTCAGCATCGGCATCGTCTCGCCCGATGGTCGTGACGGCATGATCCAGCACGCCGAACAGTTCGCCGATGCCAACATCCCGTTCATCTTTGATCCCGGCCAGGGCATGCCCATGTTCGACGGTGTCGACCTGCTGCGTTTCGCCGAGCAGGCCACCTGGATCACCCTCAACGACTATGAGGCGCAGCTGTTCGAGGATCGCACTGGAAAATCCGCCCACGAGATCGCCGAGATGGTTGATGCCCTGATCATCACCCGTGGCGGCAAGGGTTCGCTCATTTATACCCGCGAGCATCGCCACGAGATTCCCGCCGCCACCCCCACCGCCCTGCACGACCCCACCGGTTGCGGCGACGCCTATCGCGCCGGACTGTTATACGGGCTGATGAATAACATGGACTGGGAGACCACCGGCCGCATCGCCTCGCTGATGGGCGCCATCAAGATTGAAGAATATGGTACGCAGAACCATCAATTCACCCGCGAGCTTTTTGACTGCCGTTTTCGTGACACCTTTGGGCGGACGATCTAGTGGTCGCTACGGGACCTTGTTCGCATCCGTTGATCACCGCATCAGGCTCTTAGGCCGCCGCAACGGCGTTTCTATCCCATGATGCGCCGACTGGTACACCGCCTTTCCCCGCTGGGCCCGCTCGCCGCGGCGTTGGGCTTTTTCGGGGTTTTTGTCGCCTTTTTCAGCCTCAACCGCGGGCTGCTCAGCGCCTTACACGCCGCCGAACTCAGCGCCGTTGATGGGGCACTGTGGCTGTTTCCGGTCGGCCTGCGGATGGATGTCATTCTGCTCAGCGCCCTGCTGATCCTCCCCGCCACACTGTTATTGCTGCTGCCCTCGGTGGGCAGGCGCTACTGGCAGCCCGCCCTCGCTGGCCTGTTCGGGGTAATCAGTTTTGCGCTCATCTATTTTGAGGCCGTCACCTACACCTTCATTTCGGTCTATAACGCACGGCCCAATCATCTGTTCGTCGAATACCTCGCGCACCCGGATACGGTGCTGGACATTGTGTGGCACAGCTACAAGCTGGAATTATTTCTCGGCCTGTTATTGATGCTGCTCGGCGCCGTGTGGATCACGCGCCTCAGCTATCGGCTGATGACCACGGCCAGGCCCTGGCCCTACTGGCAACGCCTCCTTGCATTGCCGCTGGTGCTGGCCTTACTGGTGCTCGGTGCCCGCTCATCGCTGACCGACAGCCCGGCCAACCTCGGCACTGCGGCATTCTCCGAAGACACCCTGACCAACGAGTTAGCCCTTAATTCCAGTTATGCCGTCGCCTATGCGATTTACAGCCGCTTCAGCCAGCAACAGGATCTGACCCGCCAGTATGGGCACATGGATAGCGCCGAGATCATCCGCCGGGTGCGCCGGCAGACCCTGCTGCCGCTGGCCGCGTTTGATGACCCGCACCTGCCGCTGGTGCACACGCAGCGGCCCAATACCCCATCAAGCGCCTCCCCGCCACCGCGGCCCCGCAATCTGGTGATCATCCTTGCCGAAAGCCTCAGCGCGGAATTCATCGGCAGCCTGGGCGGGCTACCGCTGTCGCCGCAGTTCGATGCCCTCAGCGAGCAGGGCATTCTGTTCAGCAATCTCTTCGCCACCGGCAAGCGCACCAATCGCGGCGTGGAGTCCGTCATCACCGGCGCCCTGCCCATCCCGCTGGTCAGCGCCATCAAGCTGCGCCTTGCCCAGTCCGATTTCTTTACCCTGCCGGCCCTGCTCAAGGCCCATGACTACCGCACCAGCTTCCTGTACGGCGGCGATGCCAATTTCGACAACATGCGCCGCTTCCTCAGCTACAACGGCGTTGAGCGGTTTATCGAAGGGGCCGACATCGACAAGCCGCGCTACCGCAATCACTGGGGGGTCTCCGACGGCGACCTGTTCGCCACCGCCAATGACCTGTTCCGCCAGCAGGCCGCCACCGGCCAGCCCTTCGCCAGCATCCTCCTCACCCTCTCCAATCACGAGCCCTTCGACTTCCCCGAGGGCGGCTTTGCGCTCTACGAGCAGCCGCCGTTTACGCAGAACAATGTGGCCAAATATGCCGATCATGCGCTGGGCGAGTTTTTCCGCCAGGCCCGCGAGGAGGCCTATTTCGACAACACGGTATTTCTCATCGTCGCCGACCACGGCATCGAGATCCGCGCCAGCGGCCTGATCCCCGCGGCCAAATACCACATCCCCGCGCTGATCATCGCCCCCGGCGCCGCCCCGCAACGCATCGACACCCTGGCCAGCCAGATCGACCTGCCGCCCACCGTGCTGGGACTGCTGGGCATCACCACGCGCCACCCCATGCCGGGCCGCAACCTGCTCGACCTGCCCGACGCTGCGCCCGGCCGCGCCATCTACCACCTCGGCACCACCTACGCCTACCAGGTGGACGACCAGGTACTGATTCAAGTACCGGAGCGTCCCGCCCGCCAGTATCGACTCGCGGCAGGCACGCTCCAGCCCGGCCCCCTCGACCCCGAACTGGCCAGCGACGCCCTCGCCCACCTGCTGTTACCGGACCTGCTACACCGCGAACAGCGCTACCAGCTACCGGCGCAGCCTAGCCGCTGATTCTCCCGCCCCGCCAACCAGCCCGCCACAAAAGCTCCCCTAATACCCGCATCAGCACATTGAACTTGTGGGCGGGCAGCGCGGGGCGTAGGTTCATATGACGGTAATTTGACGCATCAACCGTGATGTTTGTCGCCGAACCCTATACCTTACTGTCGCAATCCGGCATGATCGTTCGCCGTAGCGACCACAGGGAGTGGAGACGATTTCAGGAATCGATACCAGTACGGGCACCGATGCACGGCCAGGCCCACCCGTCCAGCACACGGGGCTTTCCATCAACACCCTGTTGGTGATCAGCTTTGTGGCCGTCTCCCTGCTCCCCATCAGCATTCTAGGCTTCAAGGTTTACGATGCGGCCTGGGAGAACGCCTGGCGGGAGGTGCAGGAGAAGCACCAATCGCTGGCCAAAAACCTGGCCGCCCCGCTGGCCCGCTATATCGATGACCGCCACCTCGCCCTCGCCTTGCTGGCCGAACAGTTCAGTCAACTCCCCGACCCCACCGACCGACGGCAGAGCACCCCCCTGCTCGAACAAAGCCTGCACCGGCTGAGCCGCTTCCACGCGGTATTTTTGCTGGACCGGGATCTGCAGGTGATCAACCACGCCAGCCCCTATGCGGTGGACAGCACACGGTCCCCCGGTTTTGATCTCGGCAGCGACCCCTTCCTGCAGACCGCCTTCAGCTCGCGCCTGGCCAGCCTCAGCCCGGTGGTGCGCAATCCGTTCAGCGGCAAAACCACCCTGTTTATCGCCCAGCCGATCCGCCCCGACGCCGCTGGCGCCGCCACCCAGCTGCTGGTGGCCGAACTGAAGATCTCGGTGATCGAGAAAATGCGCGCCGGCATCAGCTTTGGTGAACACGGCCACTCCGCCATCGTCGACCCGCTGGGCCGGGTGATTGCCCACCCCAACCCCGGCTGGATGCAGGACAGCGTAAAAAGCCTGGCCAGGCTGCACATCGTGCAGGCCATGCTTGACGGCAAAACCGGTGTCACCGAATTTTATTCCCCCTTCAAGAAGGAAAGCATGGTCGCCGGCTACACCGTGGTGCCGGTTTATGGTTGGGGGATCATGGTGCCGCAGCCCAAATCCGAGGTGGAGGCCCAGGTCGCGAGGGTGTTGCGCGCCGAACTCGAATGGGCCCTGGCGGGGCTCTGTGTCGCGGTTATCATCGGCCTTTCGCTGGCCCGCTGGATTACCCGGCCGATCAACCAGCTGGTGCTGGCCGGCCGTGGGCTACAGGAGAATAACTACGAATATCGCCTGCCCCATCCCCGCAGTTATGCGCCGCGTGAGATACAGCAACTGGGCCAGGCCTTCGGCGGTGCGGTGAAACGGCTCATCGGCTCACGCCAGGAGCTGGACCGGCTCAACCAGTCATTGCAGCGGCGCGTGGAGGCGGCCACCGCCGAACTGCGCGAGGCCAACAACAAACTGGAGGCCCTGGTAAAGGTGGATCACCTCACCCAGCTGGCCAACCGCCGCCATTTCGAGGAAGTGATGGCCGGACTCGCCTCGCGCCGCCAGAATGACCCCCAGTCGGTGTGCCTGTTGCTGCTCGACATCGACCAGTTCAAAACCATCAACGACCAGCAGGGCCATGCCGCCGGGGATGCCGTGCTGATCCAGATCGGTGAGCTGCTGCAACAGAATCTACGCGCCAGCGATGTCGCCGCCCGCTATGCCGGCGACGAATTTGTGGTGCTGCTGCGCGCCGATATCGAGATCGGCCGTCAATGCGCGCAGCAACTGCGCGAGGCCATCGACCGGCATCGTTTCGTG
The DNA here is from genome assembly GCA_032250735.1 of Gammaproteobacteria bacterium. Taxonomy (NCBI): domain Bacteria; kingdom Pseudomonadati; phylum Pseudomonadota; class Gammaproteobacteria; species Gammaproteobacteria bacterium. Next base: position 65,194 of record JAVVEP010000005.1, on the reverse strand, counting down.
TATGCGGACAAGACCCTGCACGCCACGGTCAGCATCGGTCTGGTGAACTGCGACAACCACCAGCAATGCCACGACATCGAGGCACTGCTGCGGCGCGTGGATGACGCCATGTATGAGGCCAAGCGCCTGGGACGCAACCGCATCGCAGAGGCCCATCCAGTCTAGTCTCCCAAGCCCTTACCCCCGCAGGCTCTCCCGCAGTGCCGACAGCGCAGAGACCGGCGCCAGACACGCCCCCTGGCGACAGACGTAAGCACTCACTTCCGCGTCCTTGCCAACAGTGGCCTCATAGCCGGCCAGGGCTCCGGGCAGCGGGGCGGCATCGGCGGGGATCGCCAGCGTCAGGCGGCGGGGGGCGTAATCGGCGGCCAGCGCCGCGACCCATTCCGCCAGGGCCGGCCCGGCGCCACGCAGGATCACCGTTTCGGGCGGGTACAGGTATTCCTCCAGCGCGGTTAACAGGGCGTTGTGGGCCTGCGGGAAGCCCTGGATATCCCGCCAGCCGGCCCGCAGCGTCGCCTCGGCGGCGGCGAGATAGCGGGTCTCTCCCAGCAGCACGCCCAGCCGCAGCAGCACCTGTGCCGCGACGCCGTTGCCGGAGGGGGTGGCCTCGTCCATCCACGGGCGCGGCCGCTGGATCAGCCGCTCATGATCATCGGCGGTAAAATAGAAGCCGCCGTTTTGCGCCGCGAAATGCGTCAGCACCACCTCTATCAGCGCCTGCAACAGCGCGAAATCCTCATCCCTCCAGCGGGCCTCCAGCAGCGACAGGATCGCGTCGGCCAGAAACACATAGTCATCGAGATAGGCCATCAGGTGGGCCTTGCCGTCCTTGCAGGTCGCCAGCAGACGGCCGTCGACCCACAGCCTGTCACGCACAAAATCCAGCGCCCGCTCCGCCGACTGCAGGTACTGCGGGCAAGCCAGTCGACGCCCGGCCACCGCCATGCCCTTGATCATCAGGCCATTCCAGCTGGTGAGGATCTTTTCATCGCGCCCGGGGCGCACCCGCGACTCCCGCGCGGCGAAGAGTTTTTGCCGCGCGTCGGACAGGCGCTGTCGCACGTTCGCCACGTCTAACTGCAACTCGTCGGCGATATCCTCCACCCTGCGGGCCACGTGGAGATGCCAGCCCCCCTCAAAATTCGGCGGGCGATCCAGGCCGTAGTGACGCGTGGCGATGGCATATTCATCATCACTTAGCAGCTGCTGCACCTCGGGCAGATGCCAAGCGTAGAATTTTCCCTCCTCACCCTCGGAGTCGGCATCCAGGGTCGAATAGTATCCACCCTCAGGGGCCTGCATCTCCCGCATCACCCAGTCGGCGGTCTGCCCGGCGACCCGCCGAAACAGTTCATCACCGGTGGCCGCGGCGGCATCGGCATACAGCGCCAGCAGCGGCCCGTTGTCGTACAGCATCTTTTCGAAGTGCGGGATCATCCATTGCGCGTCGACCGAGTAACGACAGAAGCCCCCGCCCAGCTGATCGTAGATCCCGCCCGCGGCCATCGCCTGCAGGGTGCTGCGCGCCATCTCCAGGGCCTGCTGATCGCTGCGTCCGGTCGATGACCAGTGGCGCAGCAGGCGCTCGATATTGGTGGGATGGGGAAATTTGGGCGCCGCGCCAAACCCGGCATACTGCGCGTCGTAGTCCTTTTGCAGCTGGCGCCGGGCCTCGTCCAGCACCACGGCATCGAGCGCATCGGCGCCGCCGCCCTGCGCCGCACGCTGCAGATACTCCTGCACCGAGGCATTCTGCTGGCGGATATCGTCGGGATGCTGATCATAGAACTCGGCCACCCGCTGCAATATCTCACTGAAGGCCGGCAGATTATGGCGCGGCACCGGCGGAAAATAGGTGCCGCCGAAAAAGGCCGTGTGATCCTCCGGGCTGAGGAACATGTTCAGCGGCCAGCCGCCGCCGCGCTGATTCAGCAACTGATAGGAAAACTGATAGATCTTGTCCAGGTCCGGGCGCTCTTCCCGGTCCACTTTGATATTGATGAAGTGCCTGTTCATCAGCGCGGCGATGGCCTCGTCTTCAAACGACTCGTGCTCCATCACATGACACCAGTGGCAGGCCGAATAACCGATCGACAGCAAAATCGGTTTGTTCTCGGCGCGCGCGCGGCTCAGCGCCTCCTCGCCCCAGGGATACCAGTCCACCGGATTGTGGGCATGCTGTTGCAGATAGGGGCTGGTTTGATGGATGAGACGATTGGCCACAGAGACACTCCGGCAATAATGGGTACTTCACGTTTCATCGCTGAGTAAAACACGGTAGCAGACAGCCCTGCAAAGACAAGACGGTACAGATCACGTCCAGGCGGTTTGTATCCCGCGTACGCGAAGCGGATAATGGCCGCCCCGATCACCCACGAATCACCACCGGACAGCCAACGTGAGCACATCCCTACCCGCCTCGACACCCGCTAACCCGGCAGCCGCGACCCTGCCACCCCTGCGCCTGAAAAAGGACGAAGACCGCCGCCTCAAGGCGGGGCACCTGTGGGTCTACAGCAATGAGATTGATACCGGCCAGACACCGTTGACCGATTTTGAGCCCGGCGCGATGGCGAGCATCGAAGACCATCGCGGCCATGTGCTGGGGACGGGTTACGTCAATCCCCAGTCGCTGATCAGCGCGCGCCTGATCAGTCGCGACCCCCGTTATGTCCTCGACCAGTCGCTCATCACCCACCGCCTCAACATCGCCCTGTCCCTGCGTGAGCAGTGTTTTTCACAGCCCTATTACCGGCTGGTGCATGGCGAGGGCGACAATCTGCCCGGCCTGGTGGTGGACCGGTTTAATGATGTGCTGGTGGTGCAGATCAGCACCGCCGGCATGCAGCGCCAGCAACAGGCGGTGATTGCCGCGCTGGAAAAGACCCTCAGGCCCGCCGCCATCGTGCTGCGTAACGACAGCCCCTCACGCCTCACCGAGGGCCTGGAGACCGCAGTAGAAGTGGTCAGCGGCAGCCTGCCCGAGGCGGTGCTGGTGGAGGAGAACGGCACCCGGTTTGAGATCGACGTGCTCAGCGGCCAGAAGACCGGCTGGTTTTATGATCACCGCATGAACCGCGCCCGCATGCAGCACTACGTCAACGACAAGCGGGTGCTGGATGTGTTCAGCTACATTGGCGGCTGGGGGCTGCAGGCGCTCACCGCCGGCGCCAGTGAGGTGATGTGTGTCGACGCCTCCAAAAGCGCGGTGGACGCCATCCATCACAATGCCGCCCTCAACGGCGTTGAGGACAGGCTGGCCAGCGTCGAGGGCGATGCCTTTGAGGCGCTCAAATCGCTGCGTCAGGAGCGGCAACGCTTCGATGTGGTGATCGTGGATCCGCCCGCCTTCATCAAACGCAAAAAGGATTTCAAGGAAGGCCTCGCCGCCTACCGGCGCATCAACCAGATGGCCATGCAGGTGCTCAACAAGGGCGGCTACCTGATCAGCGCCTCCTGTTCCTTCCACCTCAAGCGGGAACAGCTGCACGACACCATCCTCAAGGCCAGCCGTCATGTGGACCGCAACGCCCAGCTGATCGAACAGGGACACCAGGGGCCGGACCACCCCGTGCACCCCGCGATCCCCGAAACCGATTACCTGAAATCGTTTACCGCCCGTATTCTGGCGAACTAACATCAGGCCGGGCAATCGACAAAGCACAAGCCCGAACATCGGCCGCACTGTGGCTACACTATTGCCGCACTATCACTTTTGGCCGGTGGGTCGCGCGGACAGATCGTGGGAAAATGCCCACCCAGGCATCACAGGCTCTCACTGCTGACACAACGCTTAACAGCTCACATAACAGGTCACACCTATGGACACTCTCATGGCGGTGACGCTCGATGGCGTCGCCCAACTGGAATACCACCGCAATCAGCCACTGCCGCCCCATCAGCAGCTCTATCTGGACAAGATGGATCAGAAGATGGACGACGGCATCCAGGTCGGTGACGCCTACATCGCCAATCCCGACCTCAATCAACGCACCCAGTTCGTCGCCGGCAATCTGGCCCACGCCATCCTCAGCGACGACGAGGCCATGTGTTCCGCGCTCACCGCCTATCTCGCCAGCCGCCTGCCCGAACTCAAGCAGGTGAAGATCACCAGGCTCCCGCCGGACAGCAGCGATGGCAACGATGGCGGTAACGAAGAGGCACAGGTCGACGCCATCTCCATCGAACTGGTGTTTGACGAGGACTACAGGAAACAGGTCGCGGTGCAGTTTCTGCACTAGGAGGCTACTTCTGCTGGGCGCGATGGGACCTTATAAACTCGCCCAGCAGACCAAACTCCGCCTGCCGCGCACTGCCCTGCCGCCACACCAGACCGATCTCCCGATAACTGCGATCATTCAACGGCCAGGTCTTGATGTGGGTGCTCTTCAGCAGGGGCGAGCCCTCCGCCATTTCCGGCAGGAAGGTGATGCCCAGATCCGCATCCACCATCTCGATCAGGGTCAACGGACTGCTGGCAGAAAAACGGCTTAGCTGTTCAGGCCTGCGCAATCGACAGGCGCTGATGGCGTGGTCACGCAGGCAGTGGCCGTCCTCCAGCAACAGAATACTCTCCGCCGCCAGCTTGCTGACGGCATAGTTTTCGGGATCCGCCAGTTTGCTGCCCCGGCGCATGGCCAGCCGAAACAGGTCTTTGAACAGCGGCAGCTGCTCGGTCTGCGCCAGCTCATACGGCAGGGCAATCAGGATCACATCCAGCTCACCCGACATCAGCCGTTGATACAGGCGCTGGGTCAGGTCCTCCTGCAGATAGAGCTGTAACTGCGGATAGGCCCTGCGCAACAGCGGCAACAGACGCGGCAACAAAAACGGGGCTATAGTAGGGATCACTCCCAGCCGCAATTTTCCGCACAGGGGACCATGGTCTCCGTGGGCGAGCTCGACCAGCTCCTCCGCCTCCCGCAGGCAACGCCGCGCCTTATCGGCCACCTCCAGCCCGTGGGCGGTAATGGTGACGCTTTTGTTGGTACGGTCGACCAGGCCCGTCTCCAGCAGGGTCTCCAGATCGCGAATGGCAACACTGAACGCCGACTGGGACACAAAGCAGGCCTTTGCCGCGCGACCGAAATGCCGGTATTCACACAGGGCCACGAAGTATCGCAACTGTTTAAGGGTGGGCAGCATGCACAGGACCTCGCTGGCTTCATGTTTATAAAAACGTTTATAAAAAATGTGCGGAAATAACGTTCGTAAAAAACGATCATAATGATGAAAATAAACCATTATACAAATAAGTCAACGTTGCCTAGAATCCTTCCCAACAGCCAAACACATTCACTACCAAGAGGAACCAGATATGATCGATAAGGCATTTCCCGTCAAAGAGGGACAACGTGTACCGGAGGTCACCTTCCATACCCGCCAGGGGCATGAATGGGTCAACCTCACCAGCAGCGACATATTTTCAGGGCGCACCGTCATCGTCTTCTCCCTGCCCGGGGCATTCACCCCCACCTGTTCCTCGTCGCATGTGCCACGCTTCAACCAGCTGGCGCCCGTGTTCAAGGAACACGGCGTGGACGAGATCATCTGCATGTCGGTCAACGATGCCTTTGTGATGAACAACTGGGCGGCCGATCAGCATGCGGAAAATGTGACCTTTCTGCCCGATGGCAATGGTGACTTCACCGACGGCATGGGCCTGCTGGTCGACAAGGAAGACCTCGGCTTCGGCAAACGCTCCTGGCGTTATTCCATGCTGGTGAAGAATGGCGTGATCGTGAAGCAGTTTAACGAGCCCAACGTGCCGGGCGACCCCTACGGGGTCTCCGATGCGGACACCATGCTCACCTACATGGCGCCCGATGCCAAACGTCCGCTTGACGTCAGCATCTTCACCCGCCCGGGCTGTGAATACTGCGCCCGCGCCAAGGAACTGCTGCGCGAACGCGGCATCGCCTACGAAGAGCTGGTGTTAAACCGCGACTACACCAGCCGCACCCTGCGCGCCGTGGCCGGTATCGACAGCGTGCCGCAGGTCTTCATCAACGGTGATTACGTGGGTGGAGCGGAGTCACTGGAAGAATGGTTCGCGGATGGCGGCGCCGGCAAATAGGGCCAAAGGCCGGTAACAATAACGTGTCTATACTTGCGGTATAACTTGCGGTATAGGCACGTTACCTTTTGACGCTGTTTCACACTGCCTGCTTATAGTTAACACCATTATCCCAGACACAAGTTCACACAGGAGAACAACCATCATGGCAAACGAAGGCTACCACGAACCCATCGGCGAACTGTCGGACGAAACCCGGGACATGCACCGGGCGATTACCTCACTGATGGAGGAGCTGGAGGCGGTGGACTGGTACAACCAGCGGGTTGACGTCTGCAAGGACAAGGAACTGAAGGCCATCCTGGCCCACAACCGCGATGAAGAAAAGGAACATGCGGCAATGGTGCTGGAATGGATACGCCGCCAGGATCCCTTCATGGATAAACAGCTGAAGGAATTTCTCTTCACGGATACACCCATTACACACGACTAGCACACGCCCCAGGCTGTATGAACGAACTGCTGGAAGCGTCGATCCATTGCCCCTATTGCGGGGAAAGGCTGCTGATCCTCATCGACCCCTCCGTTGACCAACAGCATTACATCGAAGATTGCCAGGTCTGCTGCAGGCCCATCGAGCTCGATGTCATGCTGGATCAGGAGGGCGAGGTCAGTGTCGTGGCGTCACACGAAAACGAATAGGACGATCGCCTCCGGCCCCGGTCACGCACAGAAGTCGCCACCATGAAACCGGAACTCATCAGCTTCAAGCTCTGCCCCTTTGTGCAGCGCTCGGTGATCATCCTGCTGGAGAAGGGCATCGCTTTCGATATCACCTATATCGACATCAAACAGCCGCCCGACTGGTTTCTCGCCCTCTCGCCGTTCGGCAAGGTGCCGGTGCTGCGCTGTGGCGAGACGACACTGCTGGAGTCTGCGGTGATCAACGAATACATTGACGAAACCCACCCGCCCCGCATGCATCCCGCCGACCCCCTGCGGCGTGCCCAGAACCGCGCCTGGATCGAGTTCGGCAGCCAGCTCAATATGGACATCCATGGCGTGATGATGGCAGCCGATGACGAGGCGTTCCGCACCGCCTGCGCGCGGGTCAAAAAGGAACTGGCCCGGGTGGAGTCCCAGCTGGGCGCGGGGCCCTACCTCAATGGCGCGGCCTTTTCCCTGGCCGATGCCGCCTACGCCCCTACCCTGATGCGGCTGCAACTGATCCACCGCCAGTACGGGCTCGACCTCATGGACGGACTACCCAGGCTCCAGGCCTGGGCGGGGACCCTGGCCGCCCGCGATTCCGTACAGCATTCCGTGGTGGACGATTTCGCCACGCTGTTCTGCGCCGCGATCGCCGCCGCCCATGGCCCGCTGGCCGCGCTGGCAACCTCACCGGCCTGAGCTACGCTGCAATGCCCCCCTGAAAGGGTGCCCGATCCCCTCGGCATGTTAAGATTCCCCCATGCTGACCTATCCCGATATCGATCCCGTCGCCCTCAGCCTGGGCCCCGTCAAAATCCACTGGTACGGCATCATGTACCTGGTCGCCTTCGGCGCCGCCTGGTGGCTGGGCCGGCGCCGCGCCCGACAGCCCGGCTCCGGCTGGAGCGCCGAACAGATCTCCGACGTAATCTTCTATGGCGCCATGGGCACGGTGCTGGGCGGGCGCATCGGCTATACCCTGTTTTACGGCTTCTCGAATTTCCTTGCCGACCCACTCTCCATCTTCCGCATCTGGGAGGGCGGCATGTCCTTCCACGGCGGCCTGCTGGGTGTGCTGGTGGCTATGTGGCTGTTCGGGCGCAGGACCCACAAGGGCTTTTTCGAGATCACCGACTTCATCGCGCCCCTGGTACCGCTGGGCATCGCGGCGGTGCGCTTCGCTAACTTCATCAACGGCGAGCTCTGGGGCCGAGTCACCACCTCATCCTGGGGCATGGTGTTTCCCAGCGGCGGCCCCCTGCCCCGTCACCCCTCACAGCTCTACGAGATGTTTCTCGAGGGCTTCGTGCTGTTTTTCATGGTCTGGTTTTACTCGGCCAGACCGCGCCCGCGGATGGCGGTATCCGGTCTGTTTGCCCTGGGTTATGGCGGCTTCCGCTTTCTGGTGGAGTTCTTCCGCCAACCCGACGCGCACATGGGCTTCGTCGCCTTCGGCTGGCTGTCCCAGGGGCAGCTGCTGTCGACCCCGCTGATCGCGCTGGGCATCACCCTGCTGGTGCTGGCCTATCGCAAACAGGCCGCCAATACCCCTATTCCGTCCACACCGACAAAAATTCCATCCGCACCGAAAAAAAAGGATCGCCGTAGATGAAGCAGTATCTGGAGTTAATGCGTCACGTTTACGACAACGGCACCACCAAGACCGACCGCACCGGCACCGGCACCCAGAGCGTGTTTGGTTACCAGATGCGCTTCGACCTGGCCGAGGGCTTTCCCATGGTCACCACCAAGAAGCTGCACCTGCGCTCCATCATCCATGAGCTGCTGTGGTTCCTCAAAGGCGACACCAATATCCAGTACCTGAAAGACAACGGCGTCTCCATCTGGGATGAGTGGGCGGATGAGAACGGTAACCTGGGCCCCGTCTACGGTGCCCAGTGGCGCTCCTGGCCGACCGCCGATGGCCGGCACATCGACCAGATCGCCCAACTCATCGAGCAGATCAAAACCACCCCCGACTCACGCCGGCTGATCGTCTCCGCCTGGAATGTCGGCGAGATCGACAACATGGCCCTGCCCCCCTGCCACGCCTTTTTCCAGTTCTACGTGGCCGACGGCAAACTCTCCTGCCAACTGTACCAGCGCAGCGCCGACATCTTTCTCGGCGTGCCCTTCAACATTGCCTCGTACGCATTACTGACCATGATGATGGCGCAGGTCACCGGCCTGCAGGCCGGCGAGTTTATCCACACCCTGGGCGACGCCCACCTGTATTCCAATCACCTCGAACAAACCGAGCTGCAACTGTCACGCGAACCCTTGCCACTGCCGACGCTGAAAATGAATCCGGCCATCGACAACCTGTTCAACTTCAGCTTCGACGATTTCGAGGTGGTCGGTTACACCTCGCACGAACACATCAAGGCGCCCGTCGCCATATGACCCTGTCGCTGATCTGGGCCATGGCCGACAACCGCGTGATCGGCATCGACAATCGCCTGCCCTGGAAACTGCCCGCCGACATGCAGTGGTTTCGACAAAACACCCTGGGCAAACCCATCATCATGGGCCGCCTCACCTTTGAGTCCTTCGGCGCCAAACCCCTGCCGGGCCGGCGCAATATCATCATCAGTCGCAATCCCACCTACCAGGCCGACGGTATTGAAACCTACACGTCGTTAGCGGAGGCAATAAAAGCAACACAAGATGATGATGAAACAATGGTGATCGGCGGCATGTCGATTTACCAGCAGGCCCTGCCCCTGGCCGACCGCCTGTACATGACCCTGGTGCATGCCCCGCTGGAGGGGGACGCCTGGTTTCCGGAATTCGATCTCCGCCAGTGGCGCCAGACCGAGCGCCACGATTTCCCGGCCGATGACAAAAACCCCTACGCCTATAGCTTTATCGTGTTAGAGCGGAAGGCGGGAGAGAGGGCGTAAAGAGCACGGCCCGCAAGCCGCGCCCGGGGATGACCTACAGACCGGCTGGTCGCGAAGCCGATCTGTCTCGACTTTCTGTCGTAACCGGCACCGCTGTATGACAAATAATCTATAGGGTACCTCTAAAAATTCGATCAAGGCGCGAGGGCAAGGCGGAAATGGTCGAAAAAGCGCAGTGTACACGTAGTACATGAGCATTTTTCGACCATTTCCAACGCAGCCATCGCGGCTTCAGCGGATTTTTAGAGGTGCCTTATACGGTCTGCGCAAGATAGCGCTGTAAATAGGCATCGAAGGGCTCGCTGTCCGCCGCCTCCAGCTCGCGCTGTTGTTGCCAGGACTGCTCGGCGAGGCGGGTGAACTCGGCCGTCCTGGCCGGATCCTCCGGCAGCGCTCGAAAATAGGCCTGATGCTGCTGCGACATGCGCATCGCATAACGAAAGAAGCCTTCGCCTCTGGCGCGCATCTCCGCCAGCATCCGCGCCGACGGCGTGCGGTCCGGGTCGCGCACCTTTTCCGCCTGGTTGGCGAGCGAGCCGGTATAGGGTTTATGCTCCAGCCCTGCATCCAGCAGCTCACCCACGCCGCTCATCGCCTCGATGATCTCCGCCGCCCATTGCGTCAACCGCACCTGCCGGCCATTTCGATGCAGCATCAACTGCGGATCGCGCCCCCGGTGTGCGGCGGCCAGCTCATTGCGATCAATATCCTGACGTTCCTGGGAGCTGATTGGCGGGCTTTCGTGCAGCTGACAAAACACCAGAAAGGCCTCCAGGAATCGTAGCTGGCGTTCGTTGATGCCCAGCGGATCATAGGCGTTGACATCGATGGAGCGCAGCTCCACATAACGGACACCGCGCTGTTTCAGCGCCTGTATGGGTTTCTCAAAGGGCAGCAGGATCTGCTTGGGGCGGATGGTACTGTAGTACTCGTTCTCGATCTGCAGGATGTTGGCATTGAGCTGCTGGTAGCGGCCATCGACCTTCACGCCCATTTTTTCGTAGGGGGGATAGGGCGTTTCCGTGGCCCACCTGAGGCTGGCGATATAGCTCTCCAGACTATCGTAATTCGCCTTGATGCCGCTCTCCGCCTCCTGGTTATTCTGATAGCCGATGTCGCCCATGCGCAGCGAGGTGGCGAATTCCTGAAAGTAGGTGTTGTCGTCAAATGACGCCAGCTGCGTAGGCTTGCCGCCCAGAAAGGATTTGCAGACCGCGGGAGAGGCGCCGAACAGGTAGGGGATCAGCCAGCCAAAACGCTGCAGGTTGCGGATCAGGGCAAAATAGGCGGCGGAAATAAAATCCTGCCGGTTACCCGTCTGTTGCTCCACCTCCTGGTAGACCGGCCAGAAGCTGTCGGGAAAGGAATAGTTAAAATGCACCCCGGCGATCACCTGCATCACCCGCCCATAACGGTGGCCCAGACCCCGGCGATACACCGTTTTCATGGTGCCGGCATTGGAGCTGCCGTACTGCGCAATGGGGATGCTGGTCTCCCCCGCCACCACACAGGGCATGCTGGTGGCCCACAACAGCTCCCGCTCGGGCGCCGCATCCAGCACGCCGTACACAAACTGCTGGCTGTCGCGGAGAAAATCGAGCGCACCCTGCATCTCGTCACAGGGGGGCGTCACGAATTCGAGCAGGGCCTCGGAGTAGTCGGTAGTGATGTAGGGATGGGTCAGGGGCGAGCCCAGCGCCGCGGGGTGCACCGTCTGTGCCAGACTGCCTTCGGAGGAGACACGCAGACTCTCTTTTTCCAGACCGATCTGGCTGCCGGCTAACAGGCGGTTACCGCCGTGGCTGATCAGTGCCGAGAGTCGCCGTTCAGCGATGAGATACAATCCGTGCCCCTATAGGTTAATGATTCGATCGCCTGCGGGGCGGGTAACATTCACCGCTTTCCGCCAGGCCGAGGCGATTGTGCCGCAATCAGGGCAGAAAATCACTGCGCGTGGCCAGGTGCGGCGCCGATATCGCACAATCATAAAAAACTTTGATTGCATAACTGTGCGGCGAACCCTCCCACAGATAGGCAGAGAGGATCATCGCCAGCAGCGGCTCGTCAAACACCGCATCCCGGCTGCCGTCCGCCGTCTCCTGTTGCGACAGGTTTAGCGCATGCTCGGGCGGCACGCCCACGCGGGAATTGATCACCGAATCCATGCCCACCATCGCCCGGGCATAACAGCCCTGCAGGCGGGCATCAAACATCGGCGCGCTCACCGATCCCGACTGGTAGCGTGGATCGAAGGCCTGCGCGATGGGCGAGATCAGCAACATTATTATCCCTATCACTATTGCCACTATCAGCTTCGTTCTCATGGTGCGCCCTCCAGCCCGCAACCGCAGCAATCCCCAATAACACGCTGCGGACAGGTGATTGATTGCACCTCCCTTCCATCAGTGTAGCCGGATTTATCCAAGACACAGCGCGCCACGCGGCGATCACCCGCACCGCCCGCGCGGCACGATAAACCGGGTTTATTCTCGCCTTCAGCAAGCGGCTTATATAAATCCGCGCCAGCGGCTAAAATGGTGGCATGGAAAACGACGACCACTGGAAACAGAAACTGACCGCGGAACAGTATCGGGTTGCCCGCCAGGGCGGCACCGAACCGGCCTTCAGCGGTGAATATGAACACAACAAGGCAGCGGGCGAGTATCACTGTATCTGCTGCGGCAACCCCCTGTTCAGTTCGGCGCAGAAATACGATTCCGGCAGCGGCTGGCCCAGCTTCTGGGCGCCCATCAATCCGCAGGCCATCCGTGAAATCAGCGATCACAGCCATGGCATGAGCCGGGTCGAAACCCGCTGCGCGCAGTGTGACGCCCATTTGGGCCACGTGTTCACGGACGGCGCGGCACCCACCGGGCTACGCTACTGCATCAACTCCGCCTCCCTGCGGTTTGTGCCCGCGACGCCGGACACGCCCTAACCAATACTGAATGCGTGGCTTAACCGCGGCGCCGACCCACGGCGTGTTACGCGCAAAAACGGTATACTCCTTGCGCATTTTATCTATCGCCTGAATCCGAGGCTTAACCGCGGATCCAGGTATCACCCTTAATTTCGAATGACGGCAGGCACTCACTCATGACGCAACACGACCTATGCCCCTGTGGCAGCAACAACCGTTTCGACGACTGCTGCGGACCCTACCTCTCCGGCACGGCCGTGCCCCCCACCGCCGAGGCCCTGATGCGCTCGCGCTACACCGCCTACACGCGGCTGGATGACAACTACCTGTTAGCCACCTGGCACCGCGACACCCGCCCCGCCAGCGCCACACCCAGCGACGACGGTGATGGCGGAGTGTGGACGGGTCTGGATATCCTGCGCACCGAGGCCGGCCAGCCCGGCGACAACACCGGTATCGTGGAATTTCTCGCCCACTATGAGATCAACGGAGTGCCCTCCCAGCTGCACGAAATCAGCGAGTTCAGTCACGATGGTCAACGCTGGTTTTATGTGGATGGCTACGGCCAACAACCGATCCGCCGCGAGACGCCCAAGGTCGGACGCAATGACCCCTGCCCCTGTGGCAGCGGTAAAAAATTCAAGAAGTGCTGCGGCGGCTGAAATATAGAGCCGTAGGGCGCAATAACCGAAGGGCATTGCGCCGTATGTCAATCGCTACGGAAAAAACAACCGCGTAAGCATGCAGAATGAACACTGCCCACCAATCAGGCATCGTTGGTTTTTGTGCGACGGTGGACAATGCCCACCCTTCTCTCTACGAGACATTTTCCACCGGTCAATCAAAACGATTTTGCTTTGGAGAGGTTTCATGCGGCGCAATGCCCTTCGGTTATTGCGCACGCACGCTCAATACTGGCGCAGCGTCAGCTCGTTGCCACGCTGGGTAAATTCCAGATGCTTTAGAAAACTCATGCCCAGCAACACCTCGTCGCCCTGCATGTGGGGATTGATCGAGGCCCGCACCTGCCGCAGCACGATGCCGCCCAGGTCCACCGTGTCCAGGGTGGTCGCATACACACTGATCGTGCCATTGGCGGTCTGATAGCGCAGCTCGGCACCGCGTTGCAGACCGATCTCGCGCGCCAGGGCCTGCGGCACCGAGATATCCGTGGCCCCAGTGTCCAGCAGAAACACCACCGGCTGCCCGTTGATGTACCCACTGGCCACATAGTGCCCATAGCGGTTGCGTTGCAGCACCAGCTCACGCCCACCGCCATCCGCCTCGCCCAGGGCCAGACGCTGATTGGGGTTGTACTGTTTCTCCTGCCAGTTCTGAAAGAACAGGGTCATCAGGCCCAGCACCACCACCCACATGGCGATGGTCATCCCCACCCCCAGACCGCGCTGCGGGTTGGGCGGCTCCGCCTGCGGCGACCGGGGTTCGTCGTCGCTCATCGCCCGCCCTCAGCGCGCATCGCGGGCCTCCCGCAATACCGCGCCCAGGGCCGCCTCTTCAATGGGATAGGCCATCACCCGGAACACCTCGAATTGCTGTAGCAACCGGTCCAGCTGATGGCGGCTCTCCTTCTCATAAAACACGATGGCCCGGGTGTGGGGAAAGCGCTCTACCGAGGCCAGCAGGGATTCCAGGCTGCTGGTGCGGTCCCGAAAGTCGGACTGATAATTGAACTCGGCAACGATTACATCCGGGGTCTGCCGCTTGATGGCGGAGATGGCCTTGCGGGTGGAGGTGGCCGCGGTCACCACAAAACCCTCGCGCAGATACAGGGGGGTAAAATCGGGATAGCCCCCGAGTTCCACCAGGGAGAGCAGCAGGGGTTTAGGGTCAGGCGAGGATTTCGGGCTGTTAGTATTCAAGGCTCTGAGGTTTTTGAAAGACGCAGGTTATCGGGGCGATGGACATCTGTACGGCGATGATGAACAGGATTGTTACCCATCATGTGGGGGCGGATTCCACGACCACCAACGGCTACGCAATCAGGTGCGCAAGGCGCGAATTTAGGCCATGATAGGGGCATGTTACGTCCATGGCCAGCCTCGTTGATCGCTCTCCCTTTCGCGGCACTGTTTGCGACAGTCTGCGGCCTACTACTGCTCGCCGGCTGCTCCGATTCCGAGCTGAATATTCCCGACCGCAACAGCCTCGGTATGTCGAGCCCCCTCATCGAGATCTATTCTCCACAGAGCGGCTCCAGCCTGCCGGCCAACACCGACTTCACCCTGGAATACGCCATCCTGCGCAGCGAGGACGGCCATCATGTCAACATCCGCGTCGACGACAACAAACCCGTGAGCGTGTTCAAACTTCAGGGCAAACACCATATGCACGGCCTACCGGCAGGCAAGCATCGCATCCAGATCGTCGAATACACCCAGGATGGGCGCAAGACCGGCGGCAACATCACCCTGCAACTGACCATGGTCGATACCGCACCGGACGGCAACGCCCCCTCGGCCCCGTAGGGCGCAATAACCGCAGGGCATTGCGCCGTATGTCCGTCGCCACGGAAAATTCAACCGCGTAAGCGCTTTCATGGGAGCCTACATAACCCAAGCCACCGAGTGACCCTCGGTGGCAACGATACAAATCTGCTCTGCGAGATATTTCCCTCCGGCCAATCAAAACGATTCGGCTTTGGGGATGTCTCATACGGCGCAATGCCCTGCGGTTATTGCGCCCTACGCCCTAAACCCCCAGGCTTTTCGATAGCACCTCGTACACATCGCGCGACAGGCCCGGCGCCGCGAGCAGCTGTTGCATCTGTTCCTGCATCAACGTCTGACGCGGTGCGTCATAGCGACGCCACTGACTAAAGGCATTGCTCAGGCGCGCGGCCACCTGGGGGTTGAGGGCGTCCAGGGTCAGGACCTGTTCGGCCAGGAAGCGATAACCCCCGCCGTCGGCGGCATGGAACTGGGCCGGGTTGCCGTTGCAGAACGCGCCGATCAGCGCCCGCACCTTGTTCGGGTTGCGGATGCTGAACGCCGGGTGCTGGGTCAGCGCGCGCACATTCTCCAGCGCCCCGGGCAGGCGTGAGGTGGCCTGCAGGCTCAGCCATTTGTCCACCACCAGCGGATCCTCCTGCCACTGTTCGTAAAAGGCCGCCAGGGCCTCGGCCCGTTCCTCGCCGGGGGTGTTGACCAGCCCACTGAGGGCGACCATCACGTCGGTCATATTGTTGGCCGCACGAAACTGGCTGACACACTGCGCGCGCAACTCGGGATCATCGAGTTCCATCAGATAGGACAGGCAGGTATTTTTCAGCGCCCGCTGCCCGATCGCCTCGGCATCCAGCCGGTAGTCGCCCTGCTCCAGGTTTGCGTGGTAGGTGGACAGCAGCGGCTCGCGCAAGGCCTCGGCCAGGCAGCGCAGCACAAATCGCCGCGCCTCGTGCAGGGCCTGCGGGTCGATCACCGCCACGAACTCACCCAGATAGGCCTCCGACGGTAGCTGCAGGGCGGCGGCGATCAGCGCCTTGTCTAACGAGGAATCCAGCAGGGTCTTTTGCATCGCCGCCACATAGGCCTCGCTCAGGGCCAACGGCTCGCCGCGCTGCCAGGCCCCGGCCAGGGCGGTGATGATCTTCACACCCATCTGCTGTCCGGCCTCCCAGCGATTAAACGGATCACTGTCATTACCCATCAGGAAATAGAACTGTGCATCGCTGAGGTCGGTATGCAATTTGACCGGTGCGGAGAAGCCGCGTAACAGCGATGGCACCGGCGCCTCGGGGATGCCCTCAAACTCGAACACCTGTTCGCTTTCGCGCAGTTGCAGGACGCGGGTGCCCGGCTTGATCCCTTCATTGCCGGACGCATTGCCAGAGACGTTGCCGGATGCCGCCTCGCCCACCAGCCGCAGCGGGAGATCCCTGCCCTGCGCATCCAGCAGGCCGATGGCCAGCGGCATGTGGAAGGGAAGTTTGTGCGGCTGGCCGGGGGTCGCTGGACAGTGTTGCGAGACCGTCAGCCGGTAGCGCTGCTGCGCGGCGTCATAGTGCTGGGTGATGTCCAGCACCGGCGTGCCGGCCTGGCTGTACCAGCGGCGAAACTGGGAAAAATCGGCGTCATTGGCGTCCTCGATGGCGGCGACGAAGTCATCGGTGGTGACGGCCTGGCCGTCGTGGCGCTGAAAATAGAGATCGGTACCCCGGCGGAAACCGGCCTCGCCCACCAGGTGGGCCAGCATGCGCACCACCTCGGCGCCCTTGTTGTACACCGTCACCGTGTAGAAGTTGTTGATCTCGACATAGGACTCCGGGCGCACCGGATGCGCCATGGGGCCGGCGTCTTCGCGAAACTGGTGGGTGCGCAGGATGTTCACATCCTCGATGCGCTTCACCCCGCGCGAGCCCATGTCCGCGCTGAACTCCTCATCGCGATACACGGTAAAGCCCTCTTTGAGGCTGAGCTGGAACCAGTCGCGGCAGGTCACGCGGTTGCCCGACCAGTTGTGAAAATACTCGTGGCCAATCACCCCTTCGATGCCCTGATAGTCGGTGTCGGTGGCGGTGTCCGGCCGGGCCAGCACGTAGCGCGAATTGAACACGTTGAGGCCCTTGTTCTCCATCGCCCCCATGTTGAAGTCGTCCACCGCGACGATCATGTACAGGTCCAGATCGTATTCGCGGCCGTAGACCCGTTCATCCCAGGCCATGGCATTTTTCAGTGAGCGCATGGCGTGTTCGCACTTGTCGGTATTGTGGTGCTGCACGTAGAGGCGCAGGTCCACCCAGCGCCCGGAGACGGTCTGGAAACGGTCCTGGATGCAGGCCAGATCGCCTGCCACCAGGGCGAACAGGTAGGCCGGCTTGGGGAAGGGGTCTTCCCACTGCGCCCAGTGGCGGCCGTTGTCCAGCTCACCGCTGTCGATCAGATTGCCGTTGGATAACAGCACCGGGTAGCGGCCCTTGTCCGCCGTGATGGTGGTGACAAATCTCGCCATCACATCGGGGCGATCGAGATAGTAGGTAATCTTGCGAAACTCCTCCGCCTCGCACTGGGTGCAGAAATTGCCGCCCGAGGTATACAGGCCTCCCAGCGAGGTGTTGGCCTGCGGGTGGATGCGGGTCACGATCTCCAGCGTGAACGCCTCGGGCACCGCGGGGATCGACAGCCGCTCGGGCTCCAGCACATAGTCACCGGCGCCCAGCGTATGGCCATCGATCTTTATCGACACCAACTCCAGGTCGCGGCCATTGAGGCGCAGCGGCTGATCGCCGATGGCGGCGGGGTTGCGGCGCAGCTGCAGGGACGAGCGCACCCGGGTGTCAGCCTCGTCCAGGTCAAAATGCAGGGCGACCGAGTCGATCAAAAAATCCGGTACGCGATAATCGGCCAGATGCACCGTCCTGGGTTGCGCGGCCTCGGCCTGGGCTGTTTTCTGTTGCATGATTTTTTACCTACTGCATAGTTGATACGGATATGGCCTGCGATGCCGCGGTGATCGCGCCGTGGATGTGTCGGCCGGGATTTTTCGGGATCGTGGCGTAGCGGCGAGACAGTGGCGTATCGACGACAAAAACCGACGGGGAACGATGCCCGGTACACCCAACACTGAACGAGGGCGCGTGCCACTGATGACTGTATGAAATATCCGGCTTAAGTATAGGGCACGCACCCATCGCAAAGAGCCATTGTAAATGAAAATGCCTTTCGTGACCGAGCGGTAACCGGCTGACCGTTTCCATTCTCCCCTGCGCCGGCACGGCGTAGAATAGCGGCATGATCATTCACGCCGACATGGATGCCTTTTTCGCCTCGGTGGAAATCCGTGAGCAGCCGGGGCTGCGCGGCCTGCCAGTGGTGGTTGCTGGCCGACCCGAGCAACGCGGGGTGATCGCCGCGGCCAGCTATGCGGCGCGCCGCTATGGCGTGCGCAGCGCCATGCCCACGGCCACCGCCCTCAAGCGCTGCCCCGAGCTGATCATCCTGCCCGGGCGCATGTCCCTGTACAGCGAGGTGTCCGCGCAGATCCACGCCATCTTCTCCCGCTATACGCCCCTCATCGAACCGCTATCGCTGGACGAGGCGTTTCTCGACGTCAGTGCCAGCAAGAGCCTGTTCGGCTCCGCCGTGCACATCGCCCGCCGCATCAAACAGGAGATCCTCGACGAGCTGGGACTGGTGGTATCGATGGGGGTGGCGCCGAACAAGTTTCTGGCCAAGATCGCCTCGGACCTGGAAAAGCCCGACGGTTTCGTGGTGCTCGAGGCCGCCGACGTGCAGCGCTTTCTCGACCCGCTGCCGGTGTCACGCCTGTGGGGCGTGGGCCGGGTCACCGAACAACAGCTCCATGCCCTCAATATCCACACCGTGGCCGAGCTGCGCCGGCTAACCGAGGCCACGCTCAGCGCGCGCTTTGGTCAACTGGGCACCCACCTGTGGCAACTCGCCCATGGGGTGGATGATCGCCGCGTCACCCCGGAGCGCGAGGCCAAGTCCCTTTCCCGCGAGACCACCTTCGCGCAGGACATCAGCGACCCCGATATTCTGCGCGCGGTACTGCTCACCCTCACCGAGCAGGTCGCCTGGCGCCTGCGCCGTCAGGATCTGCGCGGGCGCTGCGTACAGCTCAAATTACGCTTTGCCGATTTTCGCACCATCACCCGCGTGCACAGCCTGCGCCGCCCCAGCCACGCCACCGATGAGCTGTGGCAGACCGTCGCGCAACTGTTCGACAAGACGACGGCGGACGGCCTGCCGCCCATACGCCTGATCGGCATGGGCGTCAGCGGCTTCGACAGCGGGCCGGAGCCCGCACAGCTCAACATGTTCGATGCGCCACAGGACGCGCCCAACCGGCTCGATCAACTGGCCGACGACATCAACAACCGCTTCGGCGGCCAACACCTGGCGCGCGCCCGCACCATTCGCCGGCCATCCTGAGCACGTCACCGGGCACTCCGGGCTAACAACGAATAGTAATCTTCAGACTACTACCAGGGGCGTTCTGGTCAGCGCCACCGCGACGATATACCCAAACACCGCCAGCGCCCCCAGCCAGGCCCAGCCGCGCACGGCCCGGGTCTTGCCCCGCCGCAGCGCCACCATCCCCAGCCCGATATAGAGCAGCAGGGCGATGATCTTGGCCTGCAACCACGGCAGGCCCAGAGCCGCCCAGCCCCATTGCGCGGCTAGCAGGATCGCACTCAGCAACAGCAGGGTATCGACTACATGCGGAGCGATCTTCAGTAGCGGCATGCGCAGCAATGGCGAGCCCCGCAGCATCAGCACGCCGCGCAGAAAAAAGCCCACTCCACTCACTGCGGCGCACGCCACATGCAGCTGTTTCACCACCTCCAGACCCGGCATAGCTCCCCCTGTTAATAGCGATTCATTGGATGCCGCCAAACTAAATCACTTTTTCCACTATGGCCATCATTAAAATGTAAATAAATTTTCGTGGCGGCCGATACGCTGTTTACCCCCCTCCCGCCGCGGCGGAGGATGCGGGCAAATTTCACCGCTCTAACACAGAATGACCAGAGGATGACGCCGTTGAACCCGAGCACTGTAGATCGCAAAACCCTGGCCTGGATCAAGGAGGGCGTCGACGAAACCCTGCAATTTGCGCAGGCGGCCCTCAGCGAATTCACCGAAAATATGGACGACACCACCCCTATCAAAATCTGCATCTCGGCCCTGCATCGCGTCAGCGGCGCCGCCACCATGGTGGAGATCGAGGGTGCCGCGCTGCTGGCCACCGAGATGAAACTGCTCGCCTGCGCCCTGGTGGAAGGCCAGGTCAAGGCCCGGCTGGATGCCGCCGAGGTGCTGGCGGCGGGCATGTTCCAGCTGACGGGTTATCTTGACAGCCTCTATCACGGCCAGCCGGATCTGCCCCTGGTATTGTTGCCCCTGCTCAACGACTGCCGCGCCTGCCAGAACAAGGAGCTGTTCACCGAGGGTGATTTCTTCTCGCCCAATCTCGCCATCGCCATGCCCGCCGCCCACGCCGCCTGCCTGGCCACGGCACACAGACCGGGCCTGCAGACCGGCAACAGTATCTCGGCCCTCGCCAGGAAGCTGCGCCCCGGTTATCTGTCCGGCCTGCTCGGCATCCTGCGCAAGGAGAACGAGGCCGATAACCTGAAGAAGCTGACCTTTGTACTGAACAAACTGTTAGGCGCCAGCACCACCGAAAAGTCGGAACAGCTGTGGTGGATCGCGCTCGGCATGGTGGATACGCTGCACGCCCAGCAACAGAATCCCAGCGTCTCGGTGAAGATCCTGCTGGCGAGGATTGACTCCCTGATCAAGCAGGTGATCACCAGCGGCGAGCAGATCCTGACCCAGCAGCCACCGATAAAGATCATCAAAAACCTGCTGTATTACATCGCCCGCTCACCCGTGGATGCGCCCCGCATCGGCGACATCAAGCAGGCCTTTCAACTGAGCTGCCCGACCACCGACGCCTGTATCGAAACGGCGCGGGAGACCCTGTACGGCTTCAATGTCAACATGATCGACAGCGTTACGAGTCAGTTAACGGAGGAGCTGGCCACCATCCGCGACGCCCTGGACATCAGCCTGCACCGCCATGGTGGCGCCACCGAAGGGCTGGAGCCGATACTGAAAAACTTTTCGGTCATCAAGGAAACGCTCGGCATGCTGGGCATGAAAAAACAGCAGGCCATCCTCGCGCAACAGGAAGAATTCCTGCGCCCCAGGATCAGCCAGGGGGAGATTCTCAGCGACGAGGAACTGATGGGCATCGCCACCGCCCTGCTACATATCGAGTCATCCATCCACAACCTGGCGGGCGAGATGCGTCAGCCGACCCATGAAGACACGCTGTCGCCCGCCGAATACGAAAACCTGCTCAAGGTGGTGGCGCGCGAACTGCTGGCGGTGATCAAGGAGATCAAGGATGCGGTGAATGAATATTCCATCACGCCCTCCAGGATCGAACTGCTGGGCAAGGTGCCCGATCAGCTGAAACAGATCGCCGATGTCATGTGCGCCATCAACGACGAGCAACAATCCAATCTGGCCCACGCCATCAATCAGTATGCCTGCCAGGAGCTGATCCTTAACCAGAGCGCAGATAACATGTTCAAGCTGGACCTGTTTGCCGACGCCATCACCGGTCTGGAAAACTATTATCAGGCCATACTCGAAGAGAGCGTGTCGTCCGAGGTGGGGCTGGCGGTTGCTGCGCGCAGCATTACCGAGCTGGGTTATCCACCCGCGCCGTCCATCACCGCCGCCGGCGCCATGCAGCACGCGACGCACAGCCCCTATCCTTCTTCGACAGCCTATGCCTGAATAGCTTGCGACGCAGGCGCGCCTAACCGGAATCTTCCTTTCATCCTCATTGCACACGCACGCTCACGCGCGCTATTCGCTCTCTGTCTGCGCGTCTATCTCTAGCGCCGCGTTTTTCTTTACGGTCGTGTTTTTTCTTGCCGGCGCGTTTCGCCCTAGCGCCGCGTCTCGCCCCGCCTGCTGCTGTTCCTGTTCATGCGCCTCATTCCAGATGGGGTTGGCACAGTCCTCCGGATTCAGCCGCGCCTGCTCCTGCTCATGCAGATGCCAGTACGATTTATCAATCGCCCCCTGTTGATACTCGGCCTTCTTGTCGTGACCAAAGGGACACCACCAGTTTTCCACCACCATCACCAGGTAACCCACATAGCGGAACAGGCCGACGCTTAGCGGACAGTACAATTTGCAATTGAACAGCCAGTACAAACGATAGTGACGCAGGTTATGCCAGCCCGCGCCCGTCGAATAGATGATCTGATTCTGGTACCGATAACGGTGCGAGTCCCAGCCCGGCACAAAATCACTGAACGGCCGAATCTCCCTGGCGCCCATTAACCGTAAATGGGCCTTCACCAGCCAGACACAAATGGCCACAAAAGGAATGGAAAACAGCAACGGCAGATAGATCAACGGCACGCCAATAAAAATCTTCCACAGGGGCTGCCGGTCAAAATTCTCACCAATCCGAACGCGATCCATCTTTTATCCTTATCGTTATCTAGCTATAGCCTGGGTGTGTTATTGGTGCAGCATGGATGTCACCGATGCCACCACTCCCCACCCTACCAGAATGGCCGCGCCGGATTCCGAAAATCTTCTATCGCGCTCCACAATCCGTGGCAGTAATTAGTAATATAAATTATTGGCGACATCAGTATACTGTCCACATGAGCGAAACCGGCGACCCTTCCGCGAACCCTTCGATCTCCTTCCGGGCCAGTGATGACAACACCCAGCTCATCGCCGTCCTGCCCGGTGGCACGGCCATTCCCGCACTCAACCTTGCCCAGTTAAACACGCTGCTCATCGAGCAGGGGCACAGCCACTGGCACCTGCTCAACGATGGGCTGGCACAGGTCTGTAGTCTGCTGGGAAAATCCGACGCGGCGAGCGAAATTGTGATCGGCGATCGACTGGATGGCGAGCTGGCGATCAAGGTCGCTGACGATGCCACCACGGTCCACCTGTCAGTCACCCCTCCTGTCGGCGGGCAGCCGGTCAGCGCAACACAGGTCAATCAGGCCCTGGCCGAGCTGGCGATCACCCACGGCATTAATGCATCGGCCATCGCGCAGGCGCTCGCCGGCAATAGCACCGAGCATTGCCTGATCGCCGAAAGCACGCCCCCGCAGCACGGCGAAGACGCATGCTTCGAGAGCCTGATCAGCGAGGCGAAAGACACCCGCCCGCAGATCAATGACGATGGCAGCGTCGATTACCACGAAATCGGCGCCTTCATCACGGTCAAGGCCGGGGATGCGCTGATGCGCAAGATACCGCCCACCAGCGGCGTTAACGGTGTCGATGTGCATGGCAAGGTGATTCCGGCGAAGTCAGGCAAGGACCTTGCGTTCTCGGGCAAGCTCACCGGCGTCGAGATCGACGCCGACGACCGGGCACTGTTGCGAGCCAGCACCGGCGGCCAGCCCGAAATCGTCGAGCGCGGCATGAATGTCAGCCCGGTGATCAACATCAAGGAGGTGGATCTATCCACCGGCAATATCGACTTTGATGGCACCGTCAACATTCAGGGCGACGTGGTCGAGGGCATGCAGATTATCGCCACCGGCGACATCATCATCACCGGCATGATGGAAGGCGCCACGCTCAAGGCGCAGGGCAATATCGTGGTGAGCAAGGGCGTGATCGGCCGGGGCGAACTGCGCACCGCGACCGGCGAGCCTGGCCAGGGCGCGGCCCTGTTGTCCAGCGAGGGATCCATCGAGGCCCGCTTTATCGAAAACGCGATCGTACAGGCGGGCGGCAACATCACCGTCGGCGAGCTGGTGTCACACAGCGAGCTCTCTGCCCTCAACAAGATTGTGGTCGGCAAAAAGGGCGCCAAGAAAGGTCATATCCTCGGCGGCAAAACCAGGGCCATACTGGCGATAGAGGCACAGATACTGGGCTCGCAGGCCAACGTAAAGACCGTGATCGAGGTCGGCAACAATCCCGAACTGCATGCAAAGGCACAGCAGCTCTCCACCGCCCACGAAGAAAAGATCGAGGAATGCGCAAAGCTGACCACCCTGATCAATCGCCTGAGGGGGCTGACCGACGACAAGAGCAAGGCCATCATGGCCAGGGCCTTGAGCACACTGACGAAATACAACGACGATCTGGCGACCATCGAGCAGGAAAAGGCACAGGTCGAGACACAGGATGAGTTGACCGGCTCCGCCACGGTGACGGTAAGAAAGCACGCCTATCCGGGGGTCTCCATTACCATCGGCGACAAGACGCATATAGTGCAGGATCGCACCGAGGCCGGCAGCTTCGTGCTGGAAGACAAGAAGGTCAGCTTCCACCACGGCTAGCCGACCGCACAACCACTACTGCCGGCGGGTGTCGCGCAGCCTTTTTTCAAATTGCCGGCAATTGTATTCGCTGCGCAGGTCCCCCAGACACGACACGCACAGGCAGTCATCATACTGCGCGCTGACATACTCCATCTGTTCCTGGGTCAGGTAGAGGGTCTGGCACTGGCACAGCAGAATCGAGCCCGCCTTGCATTCGAATTCGACCTCACAGCGGGGACAGCGCCGGGTTTCGTGCTTTTTTTCGTATTGGATTGCGTGTTGTTGACTGTCGGTCATGCATTCATTCTAACCGCAACGGGGAGTTCGACGAAAGTTCACTGTGTCCTTTTTGCCGGACTTTTTATAAGGGACCATAACAACCAAACCGTGCCGATTAGCCGACATATCTGTCTGGGCTATTTTTGGTGTCGCTGGCGCGGCCTGCCATAGAGATCCCGCAATTCATCCTTGGTCTGCTCCAGCCGTTCCTGCTGCGCGGCGGGAAGATTTTTTCCCGCGCGATTGATATAGAAGTTCAGCATCGACATCGCCGAACGAAAGGGATCGGTCTTGCGCCGCTGACTGCGCTCGGCCGAGCGTTGCAGCGACTCAGCAATCTGGCGCGGGTTTTCAAGGGTAAACACGCCGGGTTCAAGATCCAGCGCATTACTCTGCTCGGTGACCCGCTGTGACCACTTCTCCTGCTGCTCGGAACCCACAATAACGCGACTCCCTTTTTACAGTGCTTAGTACTAGTGCTTAGTGGACAGTAACTGTTTGACATTGTCCCAGGCGATTTTCCTGTGCACATCCTCCGGTAGATCCCTCAGCCAGGTCTGGTGATACCGGTATAACTGTTGATAGTGATCCCAGCCGTCATCCGATTCATCCCAGCTCTGGGTACGCGTCACCCGCCACACGGGATCAGTGCCGGTAAAGAAACGCTGGGGGAAATCCAGTACCACGCTCTTCCAGCCGGGCAGCAGGAGACCGTTGCCATCAGTCAGGCCGCCATAACGCCAGTCGTCCCGCGCCGACAGGTCGACCCAGACATTGGGGCACTGTTCAAGCACCGAACGGATATGCGCCGGTTTCAGATTGCCACCGGCGTGGGCAAAGATGATCTTGATTGCCGGGTGGGCCTTGCAGATACCCACAAAATAGGTTTCGTCGGAGGCATCCACGTGAATCAGCACCGGCACGCGATGCTGCCCGGCCAGCCCCATGAGCTGGAGAAAGATCGCATTATCCGGCCTGGGCAAAAAGCCGCTCATGAAGTGGATCTCGCCAATGCCGAAATAGATCCCCTGTTGCAGACCCTGGGCAGCCTGCTGCACAACGGCCTGGTCGAGATGCCAGTCACGCTTGCCCTGCTCATGGATATAGGGACTGAACAAGGGGATCACCCAATCACCACCGGCGGCCCGCAGCTCCAGCGCCAGATGGCTCGGGGTACTGGAGACCAGGGTGAGCCCCACTTTCTCCCGTCGGAGTGTCTCGACCACCGTCTGCACCGAGGTGACCTCGGCATGGTCCCAGTTATAGTGGATGTGCCCATCGGCGAAGGGGATCTCCGCCCTCACGGGGCCAATCCATAGGCAGAGAAAAAAGAGACTGAGGACAAGCGTAGTGATACGTCGCGCCGCACCCGCTGATGAGTGCAATGAAAGGCGCGGTGAAGGGTCTGTTGAAAGGCGCGGTGAAACGTATAACGGTATCGGGGTCATGTCATTACCTTGCAGGGAGTGTAGTCGAAGTATAGCGTGACCCATTCCATACTCAACTCGCGGCAAGGCGTGCTGACTCGCAGGCGAGTGGCCTGAAACAAGCAAATAAACCCGGATATTGCGGGGCCTTAGCCGCCCCGCCATTTCAGATAACGCTATCGTGGTGACAGCGAATTTCGCGCATCGAGATTGGCGCGGTCGATATCCGCCTGCACCTCGGCGCTACTTCGCGGGTACACAATCTCCCGGCCCATGACGGTGCCAACATAGGCCGAACCGTCCCGGGTCGGCTTCAGTCCACACCTGACGCTGTGCACACCCTCGCCCAGCACAACCTCGATCAGGGAGGCGCGCTTGCTGAACACCACCACCTCCATCTCGTTGCCGCTCTCCATTCTCAGCGTAATCTTTTCGGCATCCATTCCCGTTACTCCTGTCATAAAACATTCCATTGCCATGCGCATTCCCATCACGGCGTCTTATCCGCAGCCGAGCATACCACGCCGGTCGAACCCACGCGTACGGCTACAGCAACTAAGTGCGAGGCGCAAACATAATGATCGCCATCCCTGCAATAGCCACACCCGCACCGGTGATATCCCACAGCTGGGGGCGTTCGCCGTCCACCACCCATAACCACAACAAGGCGGTGGCGACATAGACGCCCCCATATGCCGCGTACACGCGCCCGGCCGACGTCGGGTGGAGGGTCAGCAACCAGGCGAATAATATCAGCGACGCCGCCGCAGGCAGCAGCACCCATACCGGCGCACGATTCTGCAACCAGAGATACGGCAAATAACAGCCCACAATCTCCGCAATGGCCGTGACAAAAAACAGACCGGTGGTCGTCAACAATTTCATGAGTCCTTAAGCGCCCAGAATATTAATGTGGACAGGGAGTGCGACAGAGGGTGCAACAGAGAGTGTGCATGGCGGCGAACGAACCCACTAATCCGACAGCCACGCCCTGGCCCGCTCCCACACCGCATCCCATTTCTCCGCGCTGTAGTTGGCGGTCGCTTCAAACGCATTGGATACCGCATCCGCCGAGGAACTTCTCAGCTCTACAAACAACGCCTTCGAGTCCTGTTTGCCCTCCTCGATACATTGCTCCATGTCCACGGACTCATTGGTGCCATAGAGGATATTGGCGTCCTCCTGCAACGAAGCCTTTTCCTCGCAGTAATCGGCCACCTCAAGACTCATGGTAGTGACCGCAACCGCCACCGTCCCGATCGTCACCGCCGCCAGTGCGGTCGAGGCCACCCGCCGCGATGACTTCTTGGCAAATTTTTTGGAAACGACACGACTCTTCTGTTGATGACGCCGCTTCACCCGATCGACGATCTGCTTTGACGCCACCAGATCCTGTAACCGGTCAATGGACGTCGCCGCCAGCCCAAAGGCGCCCAGCAGGGGAGTCAGGAAAAGATACCCCGCCATGGCCACAGCGGCGAGGGTCGCGGAAAAGGTCAGCAAGATTGTTTTCATCGCGTTACACCCAGGGGATGAATTGAAGATATGAAGTCAGGGATACCTCGGGAACTGATCTGGATATTTCCAGGCACTGCGCAAATTGGCGTAACAAGTTAGGGCTCTGCCACTTTAACGACCTTTAATCCGGGTCCTTCTATTCCAGCTCATAATCCAGCTCGGCCATGACGGTATTCAATCGCCCCTGCTCGCCACCTTCCCCCTTCAACTGACTGTTGCCGCCCGCCGTTGCACTTGCGATTCTTTGTGCCTTTTCAATATAGCGCTCGGAACATTCCTTGACGCTGCTCTTGAGATACTGAAAATGACCAGCAACCTCATTGATCGTCCTTACCCAGGTGAGAATGTATACTCCATCAGTGGGATTAATCTTCGGCGTGTAAACGTTTTTCGACAAACTGTCATTAAAGTCTTTGCACCACTCTGCTGGCGCTTTATGCGAGAGTTTGAAGACGAGATCGATGTACGGCTCCTTTCTGATTCTCGGTGGGCGCATCTCATCGATCCCGATAATTTTTATGTCGCTGATACCTTCCATTGTTGTTACTCCTAATGATGGGCTCATGGTAAGGCTTGCTCCGCACTTACGTTCTTGTAGACTCTCGCATCCTACACCTTTTCGTGCAATGTCCACCATTAAAGGTAATCAGAAAACCCCGCACAGCCCCTAATGGCCGGCGGCGCCAAGTCCATTGAAGCCCATTTATTTTAAATCATCGCCAAAAATATCATCGGCTATATACATGTAAAAATAGGGCACATAGGTCAAGACGGTGCCCTGATACACACCAAGATTTCTCCAGGTATCCGTAAGCTCGGCCAAGAGCGTTTCGTTATGCGAGTCCTGCTTCAGGGCTTCTAATATCGAGATTAAAGGCTTTATGGCAGGTTCATCTGTGTATTCATTTAACATCTGAATAGCGCTATCAATATCAGCGACACCCAGGCTGTGTGTAGCATTTCCCATATTAATTGTTATCCGTTTAATCCAGCATTAGCGTAAGGGACCTGACCATTTAAGGGATCGTCAGGCTAACTGTCCACCGCAAACTCAATCCGTTCCACGAGCTTTTCCAGGGCCTGCTTGGCGCAGGCGGCATCCCGCTCACCCCCTGGCGCACCACTGACACCCACAGCGCCCAGGTTATAGCCGCCGGAGACGATTCGCACACCACCCTCCATCACCACCAGCCCTTCGATATGATTCAGCTCCTGCTGAATATCCGGACGCGCCTTGCGAAACGCGCCGCTGTCGGTCCAGGCCATGACGGTAAGATTGGCCTTGCGTTCGGCGATCTCCAGGGTAAAGCGTGAGGCCAGATCATCGCGCAACGCGGCACGCACCAGGCCAAACCGGTCCACCACCACGACACTGACGTGGTAGCCCTGCCTGCGGCAGGCCATTACCGCCTCGTTGGCAATGTCGCGCGCCAGCTCCATGCCGATGCTCTTGTCATTGACCACATCAGCGGCGCTGGCCGTGGCGTTGATCGCCAGCGAGAGTAATGCACCGACCACAATCGCCTTCGTTATTCCTGTCATGTGAGTCTCCTCAGGGATCCCGGTAAATACTGCCATTGAACAGAGCTTATCTTTTACCGCAATAAAGGGCTACGCCCCTTTAAGACTATAGCCCTTCAATCACTACGGTCGATTCCACTGAGGACGGAGAAGGAGAGGAGGAGAAGAGGAGAAGACAGAAAGACCGCAGTATCGGCAGGCCAGGAATCAATGCCTCTGAACCCAAATAGATTTATTAATAGAGAATTAAATAACTAACGACGATATATCGAATCAATTTCCCCGACGCCACCAAAACAAAGAACCAGAAAAAATTAATTCTTAGCACACCAGCAACGACGGTCAACGCATCGCCGATTAACGGCACCCACGCAAAAAATAAAGACATCACCCCATACTTCCTAAACCGCGCCTCTGCCTTTATGAAATCCTCTTCCGGTATTTTCAATACCCTTTGCACAAAAGCCCTACTACCCCAAAATCCGATCGCATAGTTAGTAAATGCACCAAGCACATTACCCAGCGTCGCAACAGCAACCAGCAAAACGGGATTTAATTCATTTACTAATAAAACACTTAAAACCACCTCAGAACTCAATGGAAGAATCGTGGCCGCCAAGAATGAGGCCAGAAAAAGTCCGAGATAGCCCAGCTCTGAGAAATAGTCCATTTTTTAAATGATACTGAAGCCGTCAAAAGGTCCAAAATTAATTGGAGTCAGTATGAACTACAATTTTTAATCGCCAAAACTAAAATAGAAAGCTGCACCTTCCCCTGTTTTTGCTTCTGCCCAAATACGCCCGGAGTGGCGATTGATTATGCGTTGCACAGTTGCAAGACCAATACCCGTCCCTTCAAACTCTTTTTCGGTATGTAGACGCTTGAATGCAGTAAATAATTTTTCGGCATATTCCATATCAAATCCTGCGCCGTTGTCGCGCAAACAAAAGACGGGGTTACCATTTTTATCATGTGTCTCGTCAAATGTAATACTTGCGTTGTCGGTTTTGGCGGTATATTTCCATGCATTACCGATGAGGTTTTCTAAAAGAACGTGTGTCAAACGGTGGTCCGCATTAGCCATTAATTCAGGCTTAATGACAATGCTGATCTTTCGGTCAGCATTGTAGCGCTGGAGTTTATTGATAATATCTTCTGCCATGCTGGATAGGTTGAGTGGTTCACGTTGAATTTGACCGCGCGACACTTGCGACAGCTTCAGCAAATCATCAATGAGTTGCCCCATATTTTGGGAACCTGCACGGATGCGGCTGAGTAACTCTTGTCCCTCTTTACCCAGTTTCTCGGCGTAGTCTTCCTGTAATACCAGGCTGAAACCGTCAATGTGACGCAGTGGCGTGCGCAAGTCGTGTGATACGGAGTAACTGAAAGATTCCAGCTCTTGATTGATATTAGTTAATTCAGAAGTACGCTGTTCGACAAGATCTTCGAGGTGATTTCGGTATTCATGTAGTTCGGTTTCTGTTTTAACGCGTTTTGTTATGTCAATGAATGTCATCATGTAGCCGGCGATTTCACCATTTTTTAATATCGGGTGCGTCCATGCTTCGATGGGGAAACTTGTACCATCTTTCCGCCAAAATATTTCGCCGACAGTATGGCCGTGCGCGGTTGATTCCATGTTGCGTCGAATAGCGCAGTCTTCAGCGGGGTAATGTGAACCATCTGCGTGGCTATGATGTGTCAAATCATGAAAATCCTTGCCGATGACTTCGCTGGCATCCGTGTAGCCAATCATGCCTAGACAAGCCGGGTTGACGAACATGCAGCGTCGTTCTTGATCGATGCCGACGATAGCCTCAGCAGTGGAATTCATGAGCAAGCTTATCTGTGCCTGGCTTTCTTCAATTCTGCGTGTGCGTTCGGCAATACCCTTCACCATCTTATTGAATGCCAGCACTGTAAGCCCGATTTCATCTTTGTTGTCGGTGATGGGTATGGTGTCGTACTGACCTTTGCCAACACGTGCTGCCGTCTCGGTTAGAACGCGTAAGTTTCGCGTGAGATAAACGCCAAGCATGACCGTGACAATAATGCTCAGTATGATCTCTGTTATCGCAATGGCGATACTGCGATTCAGGGCTTGCGAGATCGTTTGATGCATCAGTTCCAGGGAAAAACCAACCAGCACACGACCCTGATATCTTCCTGCTAGGGAAATATCTGCTGCTACATCAAATACACCGTCTGTTACTTGTGCAGGGTGTGGATCAGGCTCGGGAATGCGGTCGTTTTTTACGCCCAGTCTTATAACTGCCTGTCCATTCGGCGTCAATACCAGTATGTATGTGACTTCACCATGACCGATGATGCTACTGGCATAATCTTCAAGTGAAGCATAATCGACTTCGACCATGTAGCCGCCTGCAATGTTGGCGAATTGTTGTGTTAACCTCTGTCCCGTATCGGCCAACCGATCAGTGTGGGTTCGATAAATGGTTTCAACATTATTCCAAACCATGATAGAGAGCATCAAAACTTCAATAACAACGACGCTAGCGATCAGCTTGAATCGAAGAGATCTAAATGGAGCTACTTTCATGGATTATTGTGTGCAGACTATTAAGGAAGCTTTAGTTGTTCAGCAACCAGTTTAAGGGATTCATATTCTTTAGGTGTTGCTTTCACAAAGCCGGGCCATGAAAGATGTTTGAGTAGCGCTTGTCCTTCCTGGGTAGAGCTCATCGTGATTAGTGATGTTTCAATAACACTGATCTCCTTGGCGGGCAGCCAGGGCGCTACGCTAATTGGCATGTGGGGTGTCCCTGTTGTTTTATCGATAATGCGCATAGCATTTTTGATTTCTGGCCGGGCCCTTTCGAATGGTGGGATCATTAGCGATGCTGCATCAGTGACGCCTTTGTGGGCGGAGAGTAGCGAGGCATTATGTGATGGCGTAGCGACAAGCGTTAAATCCTTGTCCGGATCAATTCCTGCAGTGATTAACCGGGCGCGAACGAGTGCTGTGCCAAGGGCCATAGGATCTGCCGTGGACAGCGAATGGCCACGCAAGTCATTCAGGGTACGAAGGTTGCTGTTCCCAGGGGCGACAATAATGGCACGCAGCTCTGGCGCATTAACGCGCACGAGCACCTGATAGTTAGCGTCCCGATGCGCCAGGTAGTAAAAATGTGGCGCCGTAAAAAGGATGTCATAGCGTTTTTCGTTATTTGTTCTGTTTAAAAACTGAACATAATCCGGTGCTGTTTCTATACGAACAGGCCTGCCCAGTTTTTCTGCAAGGTAGTCCGCCAGAGGCCCAAAACGGGCAACTAACTTTTTCGAGCTTATAATCGGTAAAAAACCAAATACCAACGGCTTAACTGTAGTGTTCTTTTGATCAGGTTCGGCGTAAGCCTCAGAAAAAGAAAATAATAAGACGAAAAGAAAAATTAGGGCAATATATTTTGTTTTCGTGCAATGTGTTTGCGCCATGAAGAAATCCTCTTCTCATTTCCGTTAGAGAGGTTTAGTGACTGTAAGACTACACTTTATACGATGGTGACTCTGAGTCCATTTATTATATTTATTCCCGTAGGCAATGAACAGGACAATGAATAAGGCCACGGTGAATCTCCTTTTTAAGGAATCGACTCTAACCCTATTAATTTCAAGGCATACCACCGTTACTAACCCAACTCAGGGTATTGAAAAAATAATACGCCTGACCATCATCGTAACGTTCATAGATTAATGGCACCGTGTCACCCGCTTTAGGGTGTGGCTGCTGAGGGGGTAAAATAAGTTTAATTTCCGTACCGTCGGGCAATTGAATCCTGCCCACCAGAAGGGCATTTTTATCCAAGTCATCCTCACCCTTTACCTCTAATAACTGGCCTGTTAGCTCACGGTATTCCACACGCTCAGCGCTGGTCTCCCACAGGGTCCAGGCAAGCATCCCCGCAAGCGCAACCACCATGCCCCAAGCCCGTGCATTGCGATGCGCCCAGGCCCAATTATCAAAAAAACGCCCCATCCCCAAACCCTTTAATCGCATGAATTTCGCAGCATCTTTCTCTGGCCACGCTCAACAGAGTAATGAATCGCGTCAAACCTATATTTGAAACAATTGCTCTCTGACACCAATCAATTTTGTTTTAACCCTTAAATGCATTTTCAGAACTTAAATATTCTATTTCTGCTTCACTGCTTTCGCGGCCGAGAATTTGATTTCTATGCGGAAAACGTCCATATTTTTTCACGATATCTCTATGATGCTCCGCAAATGTTATATTGTCTTTTAACTCATACTTCTTGAACAACTCAACCGACAGCTCCTGATGATCAATATTTTCACTATGCATCAGCGGCATAAACAAAAAAGACAGATGATTCTTTTCAAGTTTTTTATCAAAACCTCTATTGATAGCCGATAAGGCAACTTCAATAGCCTTTTTTTCGGTTTGAAAGCTCTTCGCTTCTCCTCTAAACATATTAAGAGGAAATTGATCTAGCACTATTACCAGTGCCAAACTCCCTTCTGGGGTGTTTTGCCATTCATCATATTCCCCCCTAGAAGATTCTATCCACACTTTCTCGTATCGATCTCTGATCTGATTGTCCAATTCAGGTGTCGAGGAAAACCAATGCTTCCGCATTGGATCAGCATACCAAAAGTCGATTATTTCTATGGGTTTCATTATCGCTCCTTACACATACAAGTTAGCATATGGAGCGCGCCGCGGCTTGGTGCGCCCCAGCGAACGACAGCGAGCAAACGCAATGCAATTGCCGTGCATAGTTACTCCACCTTCACGACATGACCACCCTCAACAATAAGGATCACCCTTTTATTCTCTATTAAAGGGCTCTGACCCCTTAAGCCCGTGACCCCTTAAGCCCGGTTAAGCTCCTCCAAGAGCGACTTAAATGCACGAACAGCACGATTGTGATTAGAGACTGTGTAGTCAGTCGACAGCCATTCGGTGTTATCAAGTTGAAATAAGTGCATCTTGTTTCTTAGCTCCCACAACCAATCAAGTTCGGCATGTAGGTGGGCCGAAATAATTCCGCTGTTCTCAAGATGCTCAGTTCTTTTCGCGTAATTGCCGCCACACTTTCCCTTAAGAAAAACTTTTGTTGCGCTTTCAACAATGCTTCCAAGCAAAAATATTTGAAGCTTTATGACCATTTCCTTTGCGGTGCCAGAAAGGTCTGTTCTCACCAAGAGCCAGTGTTGTACGTCTGATAACAGCATGGTGTAGGAGATATTGCTCTTAAGGTGGGAGTGATTAAGGAACCCCAATCTAGTGCGACCCTCTGCGGCCGGTCGTATATACCCCCGAGGAAAACGAACTTTGGCGGGTTTTGAAAAGTCACGCTTGGCATAGTCCTGAATTTCCTGCAGTAACTCACCAGCTCTTGCAACTGCGGCTGTCAGTTCATCGTCATTATTTATTGGCATAAGATTTGATGCCTAACGTTTAAGCTCAGCTGACTCCAAAAGCTGTGCGACGATAGGAGAACCGCTTTTGGAGTCAACTTGAGCGCCTTTTTAGGAAAATAATTTCAAACATCCGAATGTTCTTTGATATTTTCAGTTAATGTTTGTCTTACATTGTACGCTCCGAAGACTAATTCTCGTGATGGTAATTCGAAGGCTTCTCTCATGTCTTTTGCGAGATCCATAGCCATTATGCCAATTTGTGAAACTTGTATAACAGCTGCAGCGTGTGTTTGTTCAGCATCTGCTGTGACATCCCACCAGAATGCAATTTGTTGACCAGCTTGGCGAATATCCTGAGGAAAAATCATCAGGCGATTAGCAACTGATGCCTTCTTTGGCCGAAGAAAACCCGCTATGACTGATAATTCGGAAAATTCAGGAACGCTACCAAGAAATGCTCCAGCATGCCCATCAGAGCTAAGCGCCAGATCGTGATCGGCTATCTTGTCAGAGCATGCTAGCGCATACCCTTCCAGGGAGACAGCAGCACTTAAGGCTTCGAATCTTGTTGCATGCTTTGATTTCCTATTATCAAGCCATGCATTTATAGCTGCTCCTGCAACAGTAGCTACAAGTGCGCTCGTTACTACGGTTGTGATTAATCTATCCATGATTTGGAATCCGGGGACAGTATACCTATTTTCATTATCTGAAACGGGTTGAAGTGATTAATAAGTATACTGTCCCCGGAATTGCCAGGCATAGTTACTCCACCTTCACGATCTGACCACTCTCAATAATCAGGACCACCCTTTTTTCTCTATTGAAGGGCTCTGACCCCTTAACACTGCAGCGCTTATGGCAACTCCGCTCTTCGAGTAAGCTTAATGCTAATTTTCATATCAGGATTTTCAAGCATGAGGCCTTGAAGAATAAACTCATTCTCATGGGGAATGCCTTCAAGCAGCAAATTAAATTCTTTTAAGCTACCAAAGATGGACTGGAGCGTTCCCCTGTCATTTGTGCATTTAACTTTTGCATGGACTTTGCCATTTTTTACTTCGTAGCCACCAACGAAGACAAATGATGAATCACCGCCTAGAACTCGGCCGGTTTCCAGAACTACCACCCCATAACCACCATTATTCAAACTCGAGACAAATTCTACTCCATACAACGCTTCTATCATCCTTCTATCCTCTTTGTTTTTTTGGTGCTAACGTTTTAACTTATCCGTTATATTCGCGGTCGACTGGGGGTTTTTTGACAGAGGGCTATTTTCCGTAGCCATATTAATTTTTAAGAAAGGCATCATAAAAAATACTTCCCGCCTCAACAAAAGCAAAAAATGCAATTGCCGATGTAAGCCACAAACTGGCCTTTGAAGATTTATCAAGCTTATCTGTCGCCGCGCCGATTGAGCCCGTAAGCTCTTTTCTCTCAGCTTGAAGGAACTTTTTAAATAGCACTTGATCTTTGCTTGCAACTTCAGAAACACTCATGATTGCTTTCGAAAGCTCACCAACCCTACCAGATAAAACTTGTACTTCTTCTGCTGTTTCCATTGTCGACATCCTTATTCAAATAAATAAATAGGGTCAGAAAAGCTTTTTCTCTGATACTCCAGCCCGGTAATAATAGTAACAATTGCTCACTGATTCGGTTTTCCCAGCCTCTTTAATCGAACGTTCGTTAGTGCTATCGTATTTATCGGTAAGCCAATCGCAGAAGAGGCTCATGATACCTATCAATCAAGGACTCCATTGGATCAGCCCCATGAAAAAATGTCTTTGAATCAATATTCCCATTTTTCTGAGTTAGGCTTGCCGCATTCCGTACAGTACTAATCGCACCTTTACCAACCTGTTTTTTCCAGCCAGGAAAGCCAATCTGTGCTACTCGTCTAGTTTTCGTTTTTGCTCTACCAAAGACTCTAGACAAAACAAAAGTTTCTTCATATTTAACAACATCTATTCTATTTCCGTGAGGATTCTCAAGCCCATAGCCGAACTTCCTAAGCAGCACATTTAACTCTCTATAGGTACCGTATAGTACCTGCTATCACTTTCTCTCGATTTTCGTCTCAAAAAATCAGCTATAAACAATA
Source organism: Gammaproteobacteria bacterium (assembly GCA_032250735.1). Taxonomy (NCBI): domain Bacteria; kingdom Pseudomonadati; phylum Pseudomonadota; class Gammaproteobacteria; species Gammaproteobacteria bacterium. The sequence goes on along the minus strand of JAVVEP010000005.1, from coordinate 28,570 downwards.
TCTCTGGATCATCACCGGTTTTTCGCAAATCTTTAAATCGCCTAAATCTTTTTAGGTTATCTTCAGCTATATCCACGGTGAAGTCCTCAAACTCCTTCTGCTGCACTTCCGGCAGCCTCCCCATCTTATGCAAAAAATAAAGCGACACTAAGAATGCTGTCCTCTTATTAGCATCATGGAACGGGTGATCTTTTATTAGGCCAAACATAAGAGTTGCACATCTTTGAAAATCATTATTCCATTTTTCTTTACCATCAAACCCCATAAACTGTCTGTAGAGAGCTGAATGCAATGAATCAATATTCTTTGGCCCTATTCCACCAACTCCCTCTAAATCTTTTTCATTATAAAAATAATCGATGATTAGAAAATGGGCACGCAAAACATCATGGATACCCATAGTATTTTGAGTGGCGTAAGGATCTTCTTCCCCAATAATATCCACCCACCTTAAATATTCTTCATGCAATGGTTCAGCTAAAAAATACATTTATTATTCATTCTACAATTTTTGAGGAGCCAGCCTTAAAGGCTCAAGCCTTAAAGAGTCAAAGCCTCTAATCGCGTCCTATAAAAAAAGGCAGCCGAAGCCGCCTTTAAAATTACCACCCTGTTAAGAGCAAGTGAGGGATTCGCAGGCAAGGCGCGGTGCCTTTTGAAAAACGAAGCGTACAACCAGTACGTGAGTATTTTCAAAATGTGCTGCACCAACAGTAGGCGCTTTAGGCGACGCACCTGCGGATTCCTCGCGCCGCTCTTAACCGCATTTGGAGTCGCCGCAGTTAAGACACGTCATACACCCATCCATCTTTATCACGGCCTTGGTACTGCATTTGGCGCAGAGCTGTGAGCCGGCGGGGAAGTCTGAGGCGACATCGTCACAGGCGGCCTGCTTTTGTTCGGCTTCGAACAGGGCGCGCTTTTCGGCGATGAGTTTTTTCTGGTGTTCGTCCAGCTCGTCGTCCTTGATCATGCCGATGTATTTGAGGTGGCTTTCGATGGCGTCGCCCAGTTCGCCCACCAGAGAAGGCATGTATTTTCCGCCTTTCTTGAAGTAGCCGCCGCGGGGGTCGAACACGGAGCGCAGTTCGTCGACCAGGAAGGTGACGTCGCCGCCTTTACGGAACACGGCGGAGATGATGCGCGTGAGGGCGACGATCCACTGGAAGTGGTCCATATTTTTCGAATTGATGAAGATCTCGAAGGGGCGACGCAGTTCGTGTTCGGTGCCCGGATTCAGCACCATGTCGTTGATGGTGAGATACAGGGAGTGCTCGGACAGCGGGGTCTTGATCTTGTAGGTGGAGCCGAGCAGCATTTCCGGGCGCTCCACTTTTTCGTGCATGTGCACGACATTGCTTTCGGTGATCAGCTCTTCTTCCGGCGGCAATACCTTGAGTTGCGGTTTTTCCTCGTCTTCCTTGACGACGCTGTAACTTACGATCTTTTTGTCTAGCTTGATGGCCATGGTGTCTGCTCCCAGCTCGCCGTCGTTGGCGCTTGCGCTTTACGACGACGGAATATTTTGTAGTGTGTGTTGTGGCCCAGGGGGCGCTTCTGCATCTCGCTGTTGATGGCGGCGGTCAGAATTTGCCGTAGTAGCCTTCCTTGAGGGCGTCGTAGAGATTGGCGGCGGAGTGCATCTCGCCGTCGTATTCGATCTCTTCATTGCCTTTGACCTCGACCACGCTGCCATCTTCGAGTGTGAAGCGGTAGGTGGTGTTCTCCAGGTCCTGCTCCTTGACCAGCACGCCCTGGAACACTTCCGGGTTGAAGCGGAAGGTGGTGCAGCCCTTGAGCCCCTTTTCGTAGGCGTAGAGATAGATGTCCTTGAACTGCGCGTAGGCGAAGTCGGTCGGCACGTTGGCGGTTTTGGAGATGCTGGAGTCGATCCACTTCTGCGCGGCGGCCTGGATGTCGACGTGGGCCTTGGGCGCGATGTCATCGGCGCTGATGAAATACTCGGGCAGCTTGTTGCGTTCGTCTTCGGCAAACGGCATGGCGTCGGTGTTGACCATCTTGCGATAGGCCAGCAGCTCGAAGGAGCAGACGTCGACCTTTTCCTTGCTCTTCTTGCCTTCGCGGATCACGTTGCGCGAATACAGGTGGGCGAAGCTGGGCTCGATGCCGTTACTGGCGTTGTTGGCCAGCGACAGGGAGATGGTGCCGGTGGGGGCGATGGAGCTGTGATGGGTGAAGCGGCAACCCTTCTCGGCCATCTCCGCGACCAGCTCGGGATTCACGCTGCCGACCTGCTGCATGTAGCGGCTGTAACGGGCGAGCAGTACCTTGCCCTTGACCGTGTCGCCGACCTTGTAGCCGTCGGTCTTCATTTCGGGGCGCTTGCGCAGCATCGCGGCGGTGACGGTGTAGTCCTGCTCCAGTACCGGTGCCGGGCCCTTTTCCTCGGCCAGCTGGACGCCGGTCTCCCAGCCCACCATGGCCAGCTCGCGGGTGACGCGCTCGGTGAACTCCAGCGATTCGTCGGAGCCGTATTTCATCTGCATCAGGGTGAGGGTGGAACCCAGGCCCAGGTAGCCCATGCCGTGGCGGCGCTTGTTGAGGATGGCCTCGCGCTGACCTTCCAGTGGCAGGCCATTGATCTCGACCACGTTGTCCAGCATGCGGGTAAAGATGGCCACGGTCTTGCGGAATTTTTCCCAGTCGAATGCGGCCTCGTCGGTGAACGGGTTGCGCACAAACTTGGTGAGGTTGATCGAGCCCAGCAGGCAGGAGCCATAGGGCGGAAGAGGCTGTTCGCCGCAAGGGTTGGTCGCGCGGATGTTTTCGCAGAACCAGTTGTTGTTCATCTCATTGACCTTGTCGATGAGGATGAAGCCGGGCTCGGCGTAGTCATAGGTGGAGGACATGATGACGTCCCACAGACGCTGGGCGCGGATGGTGCGGTAGACCTTGCAGGCCACCAGGCCTTCTTCGTTGACGATGTACTTGTCGTGGGTGGGCCATTCGCGCCATACCACCTGCTCGGGGTTGTTCAGGTCGATGCCGTCGATCTCCGCCTCTTTGTCGGTCAGCGGGAAGGCCAGCTTCCAGTCGATGTCGGCCTTGACGGCCTCGATGAATTCCTGGGTGATGAGCAGCGACAGGTTGAACTGGCGCAGGCGGCCGTCTTCGCGCTTGGCGAGGACGAAATCCAGCACGTCGGGATGGCCCACATCGAAGGTCGCCATCTGCGCACCACGGCGGCCGCCGGCGGAAGACACGGTGAAACACATCTTGTCGTAGATATCCATGAACGACAGCGGGCCGGAGGTGTAGGCGCCGGCGCCGGCCACAAAGGCCCCCCGGGGACGCAGGGTGGAAAATTCATAGCCGATGCCGCAGTTGTGGATAACCATCAGGCCGTTTTCGCCGGCGAGATAGTTGTGATGTTTTTCCACGGTGAAATCGTAGAAGGTCTCACCAATGGGCAGGTTGCGGCGCACGGTCTCCACCGGACGCAGGGTGCGGGCGAAGTTGATCACCGCGCGCAAGTGCGGGAAGCGCGTGCTCCAGCGGTCTAACCAGATTCGGCTGACCACGCTTTTTTCGTGATAGCCGTGATAGAAGCCGAGCGCCTGGCGTTCGTGGTGGCCGAGGCCTTCCAGTTCCGCGGCTAGCGCGGTCTTGAGTTGCTGCGGCAGCAGGTAACGGTCGTACTGGCCGGACTGGCTGGCGTGATCGTGAATGCGGCGGCGCTTGCCGCTGTCGGCCATGTGTTCGGCCACCGCGTGCAGGAAATCCGAATCGGAAATTTTCAGCATGGCGCCACCGCTGTCGCGGATGACATTTCCCTGATAGACATGCTCGCGCGGCTTGCGCACGGTGATAGCGGCATGCACGCCGAACAGACCGAGCAGGCCTTGCAGTTGTTCGGCGAAGGTGTGGCTCTGCATGGCGATGGTGACACTGCCGTGCTCGGTGCTCACGGTGCCATCGGTGTCGATGAGGCCGGCGAGGAACGGTAAAAAGTGGCGCTCGGGATGGGCGGCCACCCAGCTCGGCACGCGCAGGGCGGCAGTCTTCTTGCCGATCTGATGATCGATGAGATCGGCGGCGGCGCTGGCCTTGAAGCTGGCGACGGTGTAGCCCCACACGGGCGTGCCATTGGGCGTGGCGGTGGCGACCACCTGGGCCTGACTGCCGCAGAAGGAGTGGAAGAAGGCCGCGTAGCGCTCGACGACTTCACGTTCGGCGGCGCGGATCTTGAACACCAGGCGGCGGCCGGCGGCGCGGGCCTTCTGCGCCCAGGCCTGGCGGCTACCCTTGTAGGCGATCTGTTTTTCGTAGGCACTGCCATCGCCCAGGTGCGCGCCGGCGAACCAGGCCTGCAAGGCATTGGTCGCGTCTGCCTTCCATTCAAAGGCGTGATGCACCAGGCCATCGTCCTCGCGCACTTCGTCGGCGCGCACATAGCTCAGCCTGGCGTTGCGGTACACCAGCACCGGATGTTTGATGGAGGTCTTAAGGGTGGTGCCGTTGGAGACGATCTCAATGTTGTCCGCACGCGGCACATGGGTGGTCATGTGTTCTTCGATGTGGCGCATTTCAAAGCGGCCGCTGTCGCGATCGTAGCAGAGCATCTGCTGATGGCGCTCGCATACCGCGCGCTCTGCGCTAACCACGCCGTGTTCCGTGACCACGGTGGTGTCGGGAGCCACGCAGCCCGCCTTCAGGGTCAGGCCGGCCTCGTGCACCTTCTCCAGGATGTCGTTCATGGAGTCGTGGATGGTGCCGGAGACGGTGCAGTTGATGGTCGAGGTGGCCGGCTTGTAGGCCAGGGCGCCGGCGTTGGAGGTGATGCGGCCGGCGGGGATCGCGCCATGGCGCAGGGCCCACAGGAAATGCCCGCGCCATTCCTTGCGCTTGGCCTCGGTCTCTTCCACATCGGCCAGCGCGTTCGCCACCCGGCGGTAGGTGTCGTCGATGGTCTCATCGATGATCTTGCCGTCCTTGCTCTGCAGGCGGTACTTTTTCTCCCAGATGTCCACCGAGGCGGCCTGGAAAGGAATATCTTCGACGCTGGTCGATACGGATTTAATAGAAGCGGCTTTCATTTGACGGACATCCTCGTCGCTGTGAATTTTTGATCGTCTTGCATCTACGCCTGTGCCGGCCAGCTTTCGCTGCCCCCCATAGCACCTGCGTAGATCCCCCCGAGAAGCACAACCACTAGATGTTGTGTTCGCAGGCAAGGTTAAGCCCCGTATCCTGTGCTGTCAACAGACGGGGCCCGAAAAAATGGGCCCCATAAAAATCAACCAAAACAACAAGATAATAGCAAAGGATCAATAAACCTCGAGGTTTTTTCGGGTATATTTTTTTTATAAAAAAATCACATATACACAATATCTTGTGGCCCAAATCTGCCCGGAATTGGGGGATTACCCGTCATCACCCCAGCAATACCCGCCGTTGCCTGCTTATCACCAATTCATAACAGGGGGTCATTTAACGTCGCAGATCGGCACATGGGGCATGGCCCACGGAGGCCGGACAAAAACGGGCGGCCTCGATGGGGCCGCCCGTGTGGGAGTCGCCGGGTTCGCCCGGCGCCGAATGGGCCTGGACTGGCCTAGGCTGTGACCTTAGCGCAGCAGGCTTTCTCCCCGCCACAGATCCTCTACCGCTTCCCGCTGGCGGACGATCTGGAAGCGGTCGCCGTCGACCATCACCTCGGCCACCCTGGGGCGGGAATTATAGTTAGAGCTCATGGTGAAGCCGTAGGCCCCGGCGGAGCGCACCGCCAGCACATCACCGGCGACGATGTCGAGGCTGCGATCCTTGCCGAGAAAATCCCCCGTCTCACACACCGGGCCCACCACATCGTAGACCTGCGCCCCATCACCCGCGCGCGGCTGCACGGGGACGATGTCCTGCCACGCGCCATACAGGGCGGGGCGGATCAGGTCGTTCATGGCGGCATCGACGATGGCGAAATTTTTCTCCGCGCCGTGCTTGAGGTATTCCACCCTCGTCAGCAGGATGCCGGCATTCCCCACGATGGCCCGCCCCGGTTCGAGGATGATCTCCAGGGCGCGGGCCTTCAGCGGACCCAGCAGGGCGGCGGCATATTCGGCCGGGCTGGGCGGGGTCTCATCACGATAGGTGATGCCCAGGCCGCCACCCAGGTCGATGTGGCGCAGATGGATGCCCTGCGCGGCCAGGCTGTCGATCAGCAGCAGCACGCGATCCAGCGCATCGACAAACGGGGTCAGGTCGCTGAGCTGGGAGCCGATGTGGCAATCAATGCCGATGACGTCAAGGTTTAACAGCTCGGCGGCGCGACGATAGACCGCCGGTGCAGCTTCGATGTCGATGCCAAACTTGTTTTCTTTCAGGCCGGTGGAGATATAGGGATGGGTCCTGGCGTCCACATCGGGGTTAACCCGTAGCGACACCGGTGCACGCACGCCGACCTCAGCGGCGACCTCGTTGAGGCGTTCGAGCTCGGCCAGCGACTCGACATTAAAGCAGCGGATCCCCAGCTGCAGGGCGTAACGCATCTCGTCGACGCTTTTACCCACCCCGGAAAACACCACCTTGGACGGGTGGCCGCCGGCGGCAATCACCCGTCGCAATTCACCGGCGGAGACGATATCGAAACCCGAACCCAGGCGCACCAGCAGGTTCAGCACTGCCAGGTTGGAGTTGGCCTTTACGGCATAACAGATCAGATGTTCGTGGCCGCCCAGTACACTGTCAAAGGCCTTCCAGTGCCGTTCCAGCGTGGCACGCGAATAGACATAACACGGCGAGCCGACCTCGTCGATGATGCGTTGCACATCCACGTCTTCGGCGAACAGGCGTCCGCCACGGTATTCAAAATGATTCATCTTTTAGTGTCTTTCGGTATCTGCTGTGAACAGGGAATGGGATAGGCTGCGTTGAAAAAAGAGGTGCGTTTCAGTCGGCGCGTTGTTCGCTGGCCGGGTCCGGACGGGTAAGGCTGCCCTTCTGGCCGCAGGCGCTTAACAGGCTGCCGGTGCCCAGCACGGCGATCACCAACCAAAGTAGATATTGTGCCCAGCACGGTTTCATGAATAATCCCCCTTTGCGTTCGCCATTATAAACAGACCACGGGCGGAAGCCTAATACCCTTAATCGCAGGAGATGACCGCAGTGGAGCCAGGCGAATTCAACCAGAAAGTCGATGACATGTTGTCCGCCATTGAAGATGCGCTGGATGACTGCGACGCGGAGCTGGACTGGGATTCGGCCAGCGGCATCCTCACCATCGAATGTGAAAATGGCTCGCAGGTGATCATTAATCGCCAGGAGCCTTCCCGCCAGATCTGGGTGGCCGCGCGCTCGGGGGGGTTCCATTTCGACTACGATCCTGAGGCGCATTGCTGGAAGCAGGGCGAGCTGGAACTGGTGAGCTTTCTGAACAAGGCGCTCAGCGAACAGTCGGGCGAGAGCGTGGCGCTCAAGGCCTCTGCCTAGCATTCCATGAGGCAGTTCGACAGCCACATCGAGATCGACACCTCCCCCTCGCCCACCGCCGCTGTCATCTGGCTGCACGGCCTCGGGGCCGACGGCAGCGATTTTGTGCCTGTGGTGCCCCAGCTTGGGTTGCCGGAAAATCCCGGCATCCGCTTCCTGTTTCCGCACGCCCCCGTGCGCCCGGTGACCTGCAATGGCGGCTACGCGATGCGCGCCTGGTACGACATCTATTCGCTGGATGAGCTGAGACATGAGGACCAGCCGGGCCTGGTCGATGCCCAACAGCGCATCGAGGCCCTGATCCAGGCCGAAAACGAACGCGGCATCCCCACTCACCGCATCGTGCTGCTGGGCTTCTCGCAGGGTGGCGCGGTCGCCCTGTATACCGGCCTGCGACACCCGCAGCGACTGGCCGGGATCGGCGCCCTGTCCAGCTATCTTCCGTTATGCCAGACGCCCGCCGCAGACTATGCGCCCGACAATCGTGACACGCCCGTTTTTATCGCACATGGACGACAGGACCCGGTCGTCGCCTTTCACCTCGGCAAGGAGAGTCGCGAGCGACTGCAACAGCTGGGCTACCCGGTGGAATGGAAAAGCTACGACATGGAGCACAGCGTGTGCGCGGATGAGATCGACGACATCTCCGCCTGGCTGAGTAACTGCCTGAGATAAAGTCTGAGTTCAAGCCTGAGTTCAAGCCTGAGTTAAAGCCTGAGTTAAAGCCTGTTCAGTTCCTTGTTGAGCTTCTCTTCGATGCGTTTCTTGTATTTCAGATAATCGATGGCCTGCACCTTGTCGGCGCGCCGCGCACCCAGCAGGGTCGGCGACAGATCGACATCGGTGATGTAGATGGGATAACGCTGGCCACTGTTGCGCATTCGCAGCACATAGCGCGCAACCTCCTTGAACAACGAGGTGCCGTGATCCAGCGAGGAAAATTCCTCGTCATTACAGTACACGGTGAAGGCGGTATTCTGGTTCACCATGTCGCCAATCACCTGCACATTAAAATAGTTCATGGGCCGATCGACATCCACGGCCTGACGTTCAAGATCATATTTATTGTGGCGATGCCTGACCTTGAATATCTCCAGCGCGTCTAGCATCAGGCTGGCGTGACTGTCCTGAAACATGAAGCTCTGCCGGTTAAGCACGGCATCAAAAAACCGGCTGTAGTGATTCACCAGCGCCCCATCCTCGAAGTAGGGAATGCGCTGGTGAAACAGCGAGCCATTTTCATCCAGCACAAAAATATCCACCTCTTTACCCAGTGAGTAATAAAACATCTGGATAAAGCCGGTTCTGTTTTTGCCAAGGATCGTCGGCAGCGGCGTATTGTGCATCGCATGCCGATCGACCTTTATCGGCCGGAAAACTTCCTGCGGCTCGGCCAGCTGGCCCAGCAAGGATTCATAGGTCGGCTGATAACTGTATTTGAAAGAACCCTGATACGATTCGAGCAGGTAATAGGATTTTTCCACCTGCAAGATATAGCGCGCTTCCCCCGTGCCCGTGGCTGTGGAAAACACCCCGGCCACCGCAGCAAAAAGTTCCTCGATGCGCTTGGCGATGGCATGACTGTGGCTGGAGGAAAAACTGTAGGCGCTGGGCGGTGGCGGGGCCAGCCCCGTCGATAGCTCGGCATCGGTGGCGTTCCAGTGTAGATATTGTGCCAGGCACTCCAGCAATCCGCCGATGCCGGAATATTTATAGGTAATCACCTCGTTCCAGCTGGTCACCACCAGAAGATCAAAGCTGATCGCCAGATTGTGTGAAAAACCGCTGTAATTCATGATGTCGGACTGATCGCTCACCAGCCCGGTACCCCGCCGCGAATGTGTCGGTAGCGGGTCAACGCCCACGTTGGCGAAGATACAGCCGGTCACGATGCGCGGCGGCGCGCTGAAACTTTCGATATCGGTTGGCGGCAGGATACCGTCAGGGAACTGTGATTCCAGGGTCGACAGGATCGCCCGGGTTTCTTTCAGTGACAGCACCCCGTCATTCAGTACCAGGCTGATAATGGTGCGCGGCCCGATCAGTCGATTGAAATGACACCACGCCAGAATCTCCAGAATGCTGCGCGCCCGCTTCAGACTGGCGCCCGGCTCGGCGGCCTCGACCGCCCCGGGATACAGGGCCCACGACTCCTCATCTTCCTTGCCCCGGCCCTGGATGATCGTAATGTGGCTTTCCACAATATTGGCGGAGATACCACGATTCACCGTTTCGATCTTGCCGGCCTTGCGCTCAAATGCTGCGTACAATTTGCGGCCCAGGACATTCAGGTCTTTCTGTTCAATGCGCGCGAGATCAGAATGCTTCCGGCCAAAACGCGACAGGGCCATATAGCTGTGGGTGATCTCGTCCACCAGCACCCGGCGCTCTTTTAATACCTGATGCACATTCCACGATGCCCTGTCATCAAGGTGTTCGATATATCCATCGGTCCACTGCCAGAGGCTGGCCAGTTCGGTCATGCGCTGCCAGCGCCAGTTCCGGTTCACCCGCGAGTGACGACTGAGCGCAAGCTCTACCTTGAAATAAAAGCAGCGCCGCACCAGTTCCAGCCGTTCGTGTGATCCGCGATGCAACAGGTACTGCTGTAATCTTTCGATCAGGATGGTGTAGGGGTCCAGCAGATTCAGATCAGTAACCCCGGAATAGATGGCACGCTTAAAACTCAGGCTGAGCAGATCACCGTTGGGATATTCTGCGGCATAGACCTCCATCAGCAACATCTTCAGCACCGACTTGTAGGGCGAGTCGATACCTTTATAGACCTGCCACAGCGCCGCGCCAAAAAACTCCTCGGCAGGCACCTCGCTCAGGCCACCGAAATCGATCACCTCGTTTTCCGGGATAAAACGCTGGCGGATAAGGCGCGCGACATACTCCGTATAATTCGCCTCCTCTTCCGGCGGCACCAGCCACCAGACCGGGTAACGTCCGGCAACCAGCAGGCTGGTGCGATAAAACTCCTCCAGCAGGAGATGGTGCTGGGTACTACCACTACTCTCACTACTCAGCTCTACCACGTCGCCACTGCGGAACTTGTCGGCATCCATCAGGAAAAAGTGGACTTCCAGACCGACGGACGCTCCCCATTTTTCGATATCCGTACACTTGGTGGATAGCTGCACCAACTGATCGTTGTTCAGATCCGGGCGATGGCATACCCATACGTCAAAGTCGCTTTTTTCCGAGTGACCGATCGTGCCCACACTGCCCATCAAAAATATCGAATGGATATCGAAGGTCCGCAGGGCGCGCTTTTTATAGTCAAAGCTTTTGGCGTGGCGCTTGCCTGCCTCAAGACTCTTCTTGGTGGGCGTCCAGTCCGAGATTCCCGCCGGCGTTTGCTTGGAGACAAAACCGGGCAACATCGCGTGATTGATGTGAAACAGCAAGGGTAGCAATTCCAGGAAATCGCGCGTCCGATAGCGTAAGGCCTCTTCCGCACGGCGCAGGCGTTCGCGGTTTATTGCCAGAAAACGCTTACGCATCGCACGCACATCCAGCGGATCAGTGCCGGTCTTGGCCTGCCTGTCGGGCGCTGCTGAGGGGAGGTTGTCGCTGGTCATTTATGCTTTGTGGTTTTTGTCCGTCATCGAACGATCCAGCAAATTATCCACTGAATAATCCATACACAGCCTGTTGGCTCAATGCCGTAGCGCGTACCTCCAACGATGCGCCGCTACAGCGAATATTTTCCATTGCAGGATATCTTCGGCATAAATTGCTATTTATTAACCCGAACCTTTCAGAATTCGCCGCGCCGCGGGGCACGCAAAAACCTGCCCGAGGGGCTAAAGATATTTCCGCCATGACCGCTGATAAGCCCATGTTTACAGACAGAAAATTACGCCAAGGGCAATCAATTCAGAATAATCAAATAGTTACGATAAGCTTCGGCAATAAATTGGCGGCCTTCGGGCGGCCCTTATCCATTAGCGCAGAGATTATTCCCTTTCCACGGCCGACCCCATTAACCCCTATGAGCGCCTATCCGGCAACGCATCCTGAGGAGCACCCCTGCATGGAAGACCCCACTCTCGACTTCAGCCATCACATCCTGAATCACGTCCCCATGGCCATCATCATCACCGATGATGCCGGGCTGGTCTTGTGGTGCAACGACACGATGGCCAACTGGACCCAGTGCCTTGCCAGCAGCTGCCTCGGTCGCAACGAGGCCTCCATCCTCGGCTCCACGGCGCAGGCCAATTCCAGCCTACAGATTCCCACCAGCAACGGCCCCTTCACGCTCGGACAGACGTCCAGCGGCGAACCACGGCGCGTGATGCGCTGCCCCCTGCCGGCACTCGATGGCCTGCAGACTGTCTGTTATCTGGACGTCAGCGACGAAGAGTCGCTGCGCAAGGAACGCACCCAACTGGCGCAACAACTGGCACAGCACAATACCGTGGACACCATCAGTGGCCTGCTGAATGACAACGCCATCCACAGCGGGCTTGAGCCGCTCATCTCGCGCAGTCGCCGTTACCAGAATCCGCTGTCCGTGGTCACCATGGAGATTACCAATTTCCCGCAGATCAACATCGCCGCCGGCCAGGTGGCCATCGACAAGGTGATCATTGCGGTCAGTCAGTTGCTGCGTGACCAGATGCGCTGGGCCGATATGGTCGGTCGTCTCGAATCCGGGCAGTTCGTGTTTGTATTGCCGGAGACCGATCGCGTGGCCGCCATTGCCCTGGCGCACAAACTTTCCACCCAGCTCAGCACCCTCAACATCAGCGTGGACGAACACCTCGCGGTACAGCCGCAGGCCTGTTTCGGCGTGGCCGCCTGGGAAAAGGGCGATGACATTCGCCTGCTACTCACGCGCTCCAGCGAGGCAGTGCAGACCGCGATTCAGGGTGGCGCGTTTTCGGTGCAGGCCGGCTGAGGCAAATCCCTGGCGCTGGCGCGGCTCGGCACGTAAGCAGCGGGCCGCACAGGACCGTGCGAGTGATGTAGGCCCGGTCCCGACTCCGCTATACTCAATCCATCTTTCCGCACAATGTCCGGGGGCGCACTATGGCCATGCTGCCAATCGTAATCGCCAGACGACCGATCACCTCGCCGCACCGCTGGGCCGCTGCGTTGTTCAGCACCCGGCTCTGGTTCTGCACGCTGCTATGGTCCAGCGCTCTGCTATGGCTCGGCCTCTGCCTGCCGCTTGCCGCCGCTGACACCGAGCCCGCCAATGAAGGCCGGTTTCTGGTCGCCACCGCGCAGCTGGAGGGCACCAGTTTTCAGGAGGCCGTTATCCTGATCACGCATTACAGTGAACGCGGCGCCACCGGCCTAACCATCAATCGTCCTACCGACATCCCCTTGCAGGATGCCTTTCCGCACAACGACCATCTACAGCAGCGAGCAGACCCGTTGTACCTCGGTGGCCCGGTGAGCAGCAATGCAATCTTCGTGCTGCTGCGCACCGACCGGCCGCAGCCCACTATGCACCGCATCGCCAAGAATATTTATTTCGCTACCGCCCAACATGCCTTTAGTGATTTACGCGCGGGACATTCACGCATCTACGCCGGTTATGCCGGCTGGATGCCCGGCCAGCTGCAGGCCGAGATTGCCCGCGGTGACTGGCTGGTCGTCAACATCGACCCCGATATTATCTTTGAAAATGACACCACCACGATCTGGCCGCGCCTGAGCAAGAGCTGGTCTGGTCGATGGCTCTAAAACACACCACCCCATGCATTACACCCTGGGCCGTGCTGCGGAGATTGAGGAAGGCGCCGGCAAGGCCTACACGCTGACCATCGACCACAGGCCCCTTGCCCTGTTTGTCGTGCGTCACCACGACAACTTTTACGCCTACGAAAACAGCTGCCCGCATACCGGCGTCACACTCAACTGGCAACCCGACCAGTTTCTCGATATCACCGCACAACGCATCCAGTGCGCCACCCATGGCGCACTGTTCAGGATTGAAAACGGACTCTGCGAATGGGGTCCCTGCCTGGGACAACGGCTGCGCGCCCTCACGCTTGAGGTACAGCAGGGGGAACTGCGATTGATCGACCGGGACGTCGCGGAAACCTGAAAGGCTGCGTTTTGCGGATCAATATTTCAGTCTGATCCGAGTATAAATATTCGATACTGAAAAATTGCTGGGCAGATGTAACTAATCTGGCTTAAAGGGCTCTGACCCCTTTAACGCTGCTGACCCCTTTAACGCTCTTCCGCAATCGAGGCCACTTGTTTTCCATTTACCAGGCGTTCTATGAGTACACCTTTTTCACGACCTGAATCATCCAGTGATAATTTTTTGCACAGATCCTTCAGTTCGTCACGCTTCAATGTTTCAAGCATATCTGCCAGTGCAATTTTTCGATATTGGACCATGGCCTGTACGATATCACCTTTGGATTTACTGCTAAGGCCTGAAACGTCGTAATTTCCCGCTAGCTCCAACAAGCGTGTGCGGGATATCAGAGGCAATAAATCTTTTTTCGTTCTTTTACTCATAAATTACTTTTTTTTCCTAAATCGTTTTAACTGGTTTTTGACTTCATCCCAGGGCAGGCGACTGCCATCTGCTTTCATTCTCTCATAAGCCAGTTCAATTTCATCAAAGCTGACGATTTTTGTGCTGTGTAATTCATTAACCAGCCATAAGCTTCCGTGGACTTCGACATTTTCCTGGATACAGACTTGATGTAGTTTCCTATCGCCCGTTAACAATGGTGCCTGTTCCTGTTGTGCCAGCCCCATTGAGGCCAGGTCATAACTACTGACCCCTGTATGGCCATAAGTTTGGCTGAACTCTACAAGTTGTTGCACTGTGTCCTCAGATAATTCCATCGCTTTAAGCCCCATATCAAGCAAGTGCGGATGAAGTTCTGCTAATTCTTCTTGATAAAGCATATCAGGCGTAGCAAACGTATATTCCAGTGAAAACATGGGCTCAAGTAGCCCACCTGCATCCATATCAATCAGGATATTTGCATCACTGATCAGTAATGTCTTGCTCACAGCTCCCCACATTTCTCATCTTTCGGAAATCAACGAGCGACATACCCATTAGTTCAGCAGCCTTTGAATCACTAACTAACTCTTCGCCATATGCATGGAAGACCAGTTGGGTGAATAGTTTGGGCTTTTCTGCTGGATATTGTTTTCCAGGTTCTTTTTTTATCCAGTTGCGGGATCGGAAATAGTCCCACATTTTTTTTGAAGCTGCTTTATTGAGTATATTTAAATCGCTGGCACGATAAATCCAGCCACGCATGCTCAGCCCATAAGTTTGTTTAAGAACACATAGCTCGACTGGTTCTAACCAGCTTCTAGTACTACCTAGTTCTTTTATTGCCTCGGCAGCGGGTACCAGGAATGCGCCAGCAAACCGATTAGCTGCTTTTTCTTCATCTAAACCCTCGGCTAATCGGTTCTTAAGAACAAGATGACCAAGTTCGTGAGCCAAAGTAAAACGTTGCCGATCACCAGGCCAATCTCTTCCAACAACAATTACTGGAGTACTGTTGACGGTGGCCGCCAAACCATCAAATTTTTCGTCATGTAAAGCAATTGACTGAAAAACTTTGATACCGCGCTCTTCCAAAGTATCAATCAAATCAGGTATTGGATTATTACCAAGCCCCCATGCTTTTCGGATTTCGAGCACGATGGATTCAATTCTCTCGTAATCCTCAATTTGCTTAGGCAAGCTCTTTGGCAACTTGAAGACCTGTATAGGATTTACTGGAAGTAGCTCTTCAAGCTCAATGAACCGTTCAATTTGCTCAATAACATCACCTTCAATCTGATCGAGTACCTTTTTCGGTAAGCTGACATGTTTACGATACTCAACCTCACGTAGCTCTACTCTAGCGCGACGTAAAAAGTACTCAGTCCGTACCTGCAAAGCCTTAGCCAGGGCCAGCATCACCCCGGATGAGGGGGTGGACTTGTTGTTTTCGTACTTGGATATTGCCATGGCAGACACACCAGCCTTTTCGGCCAATGCACGCAGGGATAAGCCTGACGCTTTACGCGCCTGCTGTATTCGTTCTCCAATCATGGTCTCACTCCAGTTTACAAAACTTGATCATTTCTTATAATTGTGTAAACTATAGTTAATGGCTAGCATTGTAGCAAGCCTAATTTTGATCAAATATTTTTATGGATCAGGAGGTTAGAACTTATGGCTACCAACCCACCTAAAGGCGACGGACGACGAAATGGTGCAGTCCGAGGCCGATCACAGACATATAACCCCCAGAATGACCATTGGGTCAAGCGGGATACTACAACCGGTCGATTTATAGACCAGAAAGCTGACAGCAACCCCTTCAAGGGCGTCAGAAAGGAGAAATAACATGCCTAATGCAGCAACACATCGGCTTGGAGCTGCCCTCGTTGTGGGGGGGGATCTCCTGCTACGCGGAACAAAAACAAGGCGCAAATACCGCTGAACCCGTAGTAAACGCATCTCTTGCAGCTGCCTGCGGTACCTTGCCTGACATCCTGGAGCCAGCTTTTCATCCCAATCATCGCCAATTATTTCATAGCGTTGGTTTTGCAGTGTTGCTGGGTTATGGCTTGTATAGCCTATGGAAGTGGCAGCCTGAAGATGAGGGCCGCCAATTGGCTCGGAAATTAGGGCTCGTTATTGGTGGCGCCTATTTGGTTCACTTGGCGATGGATGCCTCGACTCCCAAGTCTCTTCCTCTATTCGGTAGATAAATAACGGTGAGGAATTTCCATGCAGGCAGAAAATCTGGAAGTACTAAATTTTACAGGGAGGCAATTTGATAAGGAAATTTATCCGAGTGTAAAAGACGGTGTGAATCGCCCCCATTTCTCGACAGACTTCAAACCTACCCGACAGACTTTATTACTTGCGAACATTACTTCCCACAATCGCGACAGTTATTCCACCGTCACCGATTTTGCGAGGTTACGCGGCTGATCGACATCGGTGCCTTTGAGCACGGCGACGTAATAGGCCAGCAGTTGCAGGGGGATGGTGTAGACCACGGGGGATATGGCGTCGTCCACGGGGGCGACATTCAGTACCTGCAGGCCCTCTTCTTCTTTTAGTTGCGAGTGCATGTCGGCGAACACCAGTAGCTTGCCGCCGCGTGCGCGCACTTCCTGTAGGTTGGATTTCAGTTTTTCCAGCAACTCATTGTTAGGCGCTACTGCGATGATGGGCATGCTTTCGTCCACCAGGGCCAGTGGGCCGTGCTTCAGTTCACCCGCGGGATAGGCCTCGGCATGGATGTAGGAAATCTCTTTCAGTTTGAGTGCGCCCTCCATGGCCACCGGGTACTGTGCGCCGCGGCCGAGAAACAGGGCGTTATGTTTATCGGCGAACTGTTCGGCGATCTGCCGAATGGGTTCATCCAGCTTCAGCACCCTGTCGATCTCCGCCGGCAGCTTCTCCAGCTCGGCTACCAGACGGGCCTCGTTTTCCGCTGTCATGCCGTGGCGGCGGCCCAGTACGATCACCAGCAGCATCAATGCGACCAGCTGGGTGGTGAAGGCCTTGGTGGAGGCGACGCCGATTTCCGGCCCGGCGCGGGTCAGCAGCACCAGATCCGACTCGCGCACCAGTGAGCTCTCGGGCACATTGCAGATCGACAGTGAGTGGCCAAATCCCAGTCGCCTGGCCTCCAGCAATCCGGCCAGGGTGTCGGCGGTTTCGCCGGATTGCGAGAGGGTGATGATCAGGGAATTCTTGCGCACCACCGGCTTGCGGTAACGAAACTCGCTGGCCACCTCCACGCTACAGGGAACACCGGCGATCGATTCCAGCCAGTGGCGGCCAATCAGCCCCGCGTGATAACTGGTGCCGCAGGCGATGATGTGCACGCCCTGCACCGTGTCGAAGATTTCCGCGGCGCGGGTGCCAAAGGCCTGATCGAGCACCCGGCCGTTACTGATCCTGCCCTCCAGGGTGTCGGCAATGGCGCGCGGCTGTTCGTAGATTTCCTTCAGCATGTAGTGACGATATTCGCCACGCTCGACCGCATCGGCCGACAGCTCACTCTCTTTTATTGGCCGCTCCACCACCGCGCCCTGCGCATCATAGATCACCAGACCACTGCGCCGGATATCGGCAATGTCGCCCTCCTGCAGAAAGATGAAGCGTTGGGTCACCGGCAACAGCGCCGCGGCATCCGAGGCGATGAAATACTCACCGATGCCGACGCCGACCACCAGCGGACTGCCCCGGCGTGCGGCAATCATTCTCCCCGGCTCCCTGGTGCTGATCACGCCCAGGGCGTAGGCACCTTCAAGATCGGCGACGGTATCCTGCACGGCGACCAGCAGATCCTTGGCCTGATCCACGTGATTGTCATGCAGCAGATGGACCACGACCTCGGTGTCGGTCTCCGAGGTAAAGCGGTGTCCGGCCGCGATCTGTGCGGCGCGCAATTTTTCGTGGTTTTCGATGATGCCGTTGTGCACCACGGAGACGGTGTCGCGGCAGATGTGCGGGTGGGCGTTGTTCTGACTGGGCACACCGTGTGTCGCCCAGCGGGTGTGGGCAATGCCGACCGTGCCCTTCAGCGTGTCCGCCATAGACTCCACCAGGGCGGCGACCTTGCCCATCGAGCGCACCCGCGCCAGGCAGCCACCGGCGTCCAGCACCGCAATACCTGCCGAATCATAACCCCGGTATTCCAGCCGACGCAGCCCTTCCACCAGAATCGGCACCACATCCCTATCCGCAACAGCCCCAACGATTCCACACATCTGATTCTTGTCTCGAGTTTTGTTTATCTTTCGCTATCGCCAGATCGGCCGGTAGCGCGTTTTCCACAGCTATTTCTTATTACTTATCCTTACAATTATTTCTTCTTTGTCGGTCGGCTCCAACCGTTGATCGTGGCCTGTTTGACCCGGCTCAGGGTCAGGGTGTTCGCGGGCGTGTCATGGGTGATGGTGGAGCCTGCGCCGATGGTGGCGCCTGAGGCAATGGTCACCGGCGCGACCAGCTGGGTGTCGGAGCCGATAAACACATTGTCACCAATGATGGTTTGATGCTTATTGGCCCCGTCGTAATTGCAGGTGATGGTGCCCGCGCCGACATTCACCTGACTGCCCATGGTGGTGTCACCCACATAGCTTAGGTGGTTGACCTTGCTGTCGGCGGCGATGGTGGACTTCTTGATCTCGACAAAGTTGCCGATCTTCACCCCGTCCGCCAGCTGCGTCTCTGGGCGCAGCCGCGCGAAGGGGCCGATATCGCAATGGCTGCCGAGGCGACTGTCTTCCAGCACGCTGTTGGCATACACCTGGGTGGCGCTGCCGATGGTGACATTCTTCAGCACCACATTCGGGCCGATCACCACACCATCGCCCAGCTCGACCCGGCCTTCGATGACGACGTTGATATCGATCTCCACATCGCGGCCGATCATCAGCTCACCACGCAGATCAAACCGGGCCGGGTCACGCAGCGTCAGGCCGTCTTCCATCAGCCGGCGTGCCTGGCGCAACTGATAGGCACGTTCCAGCTCGGCCAGCTGGCGCTTGTTATTGACGCCCTCTATCTCACAAATCTCGGCGGGGTTGGTGGTGTTCACACTGACATGATCGGCAACCGCCAGGCCAACAATATCCGTTAGATAGAATTCGCCCTGGGCATTATTGTTGTCGAGCCTGTCGATCCATCTTTTCAGCAGCGCGGCATTTACCGCCAGCATGCCCGTATTGATCTCGGTGATGGCCAGCTGCTGTTCGTTGGCATCTTTCTGCTCGACTATGGCCTGCACCGCCCCGCCGGCATCGCGCACGATGCGGCCGTAGCCGGTCGGATCATCCAGCCTCGCGGTCAGCAGCGCCAGCGCATCCGCGCCATCGCTGGTCACGCCGGCGGCAAGCAGCTGCCGCAGGCTCGCCACGCTGATCAGCGGCACATCACCGTACAGCAGCAATACCAGATGATCATCCGCAATCCCCGGCAGGGCCTGCTCGACGGCATGCCCGGTGCCCAGCTGCTCGGCCTGTTCCGCCCAGCTCAGGTCGTAGCCGGACAGGGCCTGCTGCACCTGTTCACCGCCGTGGCCATAAACCACATGGATATCGCTGGCCTGCAGCTGCCGGGCGGCCTGAATAACGTGTTCCACCAGCGGTCGCCCGGCGATGGTATGCAACACCTTCGGCAGGCTGGACTTCATGCGCGTGCCCTGGCCGGCGGCCAGCACTACTACGCTTAACGGTCTTTCATTGAGAGGGGACATAAACTAAAAATCCTTTTCTACACAATCGTACGGGTTGCATCACTTTCAAATTAATATCTACACAGTGAAATCATTATCCAGGCCCTGTGGATTAACAAGCACCTTGCGGCCATAGGCAGCGCCATCGGTGCAGTTTAGCCCGCTTTAATGACAATTCTACCACCAATAAAAAAGGGCGGTATAAGCCGCCCTTTGGTCTACTGTCTTTTGCCGATGCCTGCCGGAGGCTAGTGGTCCTTCAAGGTAATATTTGCGGGTTCAGTTGGCCTGTCAGCGTTCAGGGCAAGGCGCGCCTCGCAGGGAATGGCCATAGTCCTTTCCAAGAGGCGGAACGCAGCCATGGACGCTGACAGGCCAACCCTTCGGGCGATCCTGTGGTGTCCCGCCGCGGCGTTGCAGTGCTTGACAAGGGAATGGCCATTGCCTGCGCACTGCGTCTTGCGGCGAAACACCACAGGAACGCTGAATCCGCAAATATCACCTTGAAGGACCACTAGTGGCCGACCTTCTTTCGCAGTCGGGCGATGGCCTGCAATTGGGCCATGGCCTCGGCCAGCTCTGCCGATGCTGCGGCATAGTCGACGTCGGACTTCTGGTCCGACAACAGCTTCTCGGCACGCTCTTTGGCCTGCAGCGCTGCCGCCTCATCGAGGTCGCTGGCGCGTTGGGCGGTATCCGCCAGAATGGTGACGGACTCGGGCTGAATCTCCAGCATTCCGCCGGAGACATACAGCACCAGCTCTTCGGCACCCTGCTCGGTGACAATCCGCACTTCACCGGGCTTGATGCGTGTCAGCAACGGCGCGTGACGGGGCAAAATACCCAGATCACCCATCGCACCCGGCGCAAACAGCATTGTGGCCGGGCCGGAAAAGATCTCTTCCTCGGCACTTACGACGTCTACATGCATAGTCATAGGCATTTTCGGTTCCCTTTCATGATCAAAAAAGTCATCAACAACCAGCCTGTCTTACGACAGGGTCTTGGCTTTTTCGATGACCTCTTCGATACCGCCTACCATGTAGAAGGCCTGTTCTGGCAGCGAATCGAACTCGCCATTCACAATAGACTTAAAGCCGGAAATGGTGTCTTTCAGTGACACGTATTTACCCGGCGCACCGGTGAATACTTCGGCCACGAAGAAGGGCTGTGAGAAGAAGCGTGTCAGTTTACGTGCACGGTTCACGGACAGTTTGTCTTCTTCGGACAGTTCATCCATACCCAGGATGGCGATGATGTCTTTTAGTTCTTTATACCGCTGCAAGGTACCCTGCACGGCACGGGCGACACCGTAGTGTTCGTCACCGATAACCAAAGGATCCAGCTGACGTGAGGTGGAATCCAGCGGATCCACCGCAGGATAGATACCCAGTTCGGCAATCTGACGTGACAACACCAGCGTTGCATCCAGGTGAGCAAAGGTGGTGGCCGGAGACGGATCGGTCAAGTCATCGGCAGGCACGTACACCGCCTGGAATGAGGTGATGGAACCGGTCTTGGTGGAGGTAATGCGTTCCTGCAAGGCGCCCATTTCCTCAGCCAGGGTCGGCTGGTAACCCACCGCAGATGGCATACGACCCAACAGTGCAGATACCTCGGTACCGGCCAATGTATAACGGTAGATGTTATCCACGAACAACAACACCTCGCGACCTTCGTCGCGGAAATGCTCGGCCATGGTCAGACCGGTCAGCGCCACACGCAGACGGTTGCCGGGTGGCTCATTCATCTGACCGTAAACCAGCGCCACTTTATCCAACACGCCGCCTTCTTCCATCTCGTAGTAGAAGTCATTACCTTCACGAGTACGCTCACCCACGCCGGCGAACACGGAGAAGCCGCTATGCTCAACCGCGATGTTACGAATCAGCTCCATCAGCGTCACGGTCTTGCCCACACCCGCACCACCGAACAGACCGATTTTACCGCCCTTGGCGATCGGCATGACCAGATCGATAACCTTGATACCTGTTTCGAGAATATCCAGACTGGCGGACTGCTCATCAAAGGTCGGTGGCTTACGATGAATCGGCATGTACTTTTCAGCCGGTACTTCACCCGCCTGGTCAATGGGTCGACCCAGCACGTCCATGATACGGCCCAGCGTGCCCTGACCTACTGGCACCTGGATCGCTGCACCCGTACCGGATACTTCCATGCCGCGCTTCAGACCATCGGTAGTGCCCATGGCAATGGCGCGAACCACGCCGTCACCCAGTTGCTGCTGCACTTCCATGGTCAAATCGACGTCGTTCAACTTCAGCGCGTCATAAATCTTCGGCATGGAATCACGCGGGAATTGTACGTCGACCACAGCGCCGATGATTTGTACGATTTTTCCTGAACTCATGTTTCAGTCCTCTTGGTAATTCAGATAAAAGATAAAAGGGTAAAGATACAAGTAAAAGACGAATGCGAACTTCGCGTACATTCACGATAATTAGCTTCGTGCGCCGCGCTGTAGTTAACTTTCATCTTTCATCTTTCCTCTTGTATCTGCAGCCGTTATACGGCTGCTGCGCCACTGACGATCTCGGAAATTTCCTGAGTGATCGCGGCCTGGCGGGCCTTGTTGTAAGCCAGATTCAATTCATCGATAAGGTCACCGGCATTATCCGACGCGGCCTTCATGGCCACCATTCGTGCCGACTGCTCGCAGGCCACATTTTCCACCACGGCCTGATAGACCAGTGACTCCACGTAACGGGTTAACAGATCGCTAATCACATCCTTGGCTTCCGGCTCGTAGAGATAGTCCCAGTGATGGGCGTACTCTTTCTTCTCTTCGGCCTGGATCGGCAATAACTGCTCGATCTGCGGATCCTGCGACATGGTGCTCACAAACTTGTTGTACACCACGTACAAACGATCGATCTCGCCCTTGTCATAGGCATCCAGCATCACCTTGATGGTACCGATCATGTCGCTGATGCGCGGGGCATCACCCAGATGAGAGGTCTGCGCGGCGATGTTGCTGCCCAGGCGTCTGAAGAAACCGGTGGCCTTGGAACCGATCGCGCATACGTCAATCCCCACACCCTGGTCCGCCCAGCCTCTCAGTGACTTGAGGGAGGCGCGAAACAGGTTGGAGTTCAGGCCGCCACACAGACCGCGGTCACTGGACACTACAATAAAGCCCACACGCTTGACCTCACGGTCCTGCATGTAGGAATGCCTGTATTCCGGATGCGACTGCGCCAGGTGATGAATCACGTTGCGAATCTTGTCCGCATAAGGGCGTGACGCCTTCATGCGATCCTGCGCCTTACGCATCTTGCTCGCCGCCACCATTTCCATGGCGCGGGTGATCTTCTGCGTGTTCTGGACGCTCTTGACCTTGGTGCGTATCTCTTTACCGACTGCCATGCCTTTCTCCTAACCTTCTCTTAGCTTTTTAACTTTTTATAAGTAAAGAAAAGCCTAGTAAGTGCCAGACGCTTTGAACTTGGTGATGGCCGCGGTCATTTCACCGGCGATCTCATCGTTGAAGTCACCGCTTGCATTGATCTTGGCAAGCAGGTCGGCCGCGTTGGCGCGCAGGAAGGAATGCAGTGCGGCCTCAAAAGCCACCACCTTCTTCACGTCGACGTCGTCGAGGAAACCTTCGTTAGCGGCAAACAGCGAAAATGCCATTTCAGCAACCGACAGCGGCGAGTACTGCAACTGTTTCATCAGCTCGGTAACACGCTGGCCACGTTCGATCTGCTTACGTGTGGACTCATCCAGATCGGAGGCAAACTGCGCGAAGGCCGCCAGTTCACGATACTGCGCCAAATCGAGACGCACACCGCCACCCAGCTTCTTGATGATCTTGGTCTGCGCCGCACCACCCACACGCGACACCGACAGACCCGCGTTAATGGCAGGACGGATACCGGCGTTAAACAAATCAGCTTCAAGGAAGATCTGTCCGTCAGTGATGGAAATCACGTTGGTCGGCACGAAGGCCGACACGTCACCCGCCTGGGTTTCGATGATCGGAAAAGCGGTCAGTGATCCGGTCTTGCCTTTCACTTCACCATTGGTGAGACGTTCCACCTCTTTCGCATTGATGCGAGAGGCGCGCTCCAGCAGGCGGGAGTGCAGATAAAACACGTCGCCCGGATAGGCTTCACGGCCTGGCGGACGGCGCAACAACAGGGAAACCTGACGATAGGCCCAGGCCTGCTTGGTCAGATCGTCATACACGATCAGGGCATCTTCGCCGCGGTCGCGGAAATACTCACCCATGGTACAACCGGCATACGGTGCGATGTACTGCATGGCCGCAGGATCGGCAGCCGTCGCGGCGACGATGATGGTATGCGCCAGCGCACCGTGTTCTTCCAGCTTGCGCACCACGGCGGCAACGGAAGAGGCCTTCTGGCCGATAGCTACGTAGATACACTTAACCCCGGTGCCCTTCTGATTGATGATGGCATCGATGGCAACAGCGGTCTTGCCCGTCTGGCGGTCACCGATAATCAGCTCACGCTGGCCACGACCGACCGGCACCATGGCGTCGATCGCCTTCAGTCCGGTCTGCACCGGCTGATCAACCGACTTGCGTTCGATAACGCCCGGCGCAACCTTTTCGATCGGCTCATAGCTGCTCGCATCAATCGCGCCCTTGCCATCAATGGGCACACCCAGGGAGTTCACCACGCGACCCAGCAGACCCGGACCGACCGGCACTTCCAGAATGCGGTTGGTGCACTTCACCTTGTCGCCTTCCGTGATGTGCTCGTAGGCACCCAGCACCACGGAACCGACAGAGTCCTGTTCCAGATTGAGCGCGATACCGAATGTGTTGCCGGGGAATTCGATCATTTCACCCAGCATCACGTCGGACAACCCGTGGATGCGCACGATACCGTCGGTGATACCCACCACAGTGCCTTCGTTACGCGCCTCGGTGGAGACGTCAAATTTCTCAATTCGTTGTTTGATCAGCTCGCTGATTTCAGACGGATTTAATTGCATTTTCTATTTCCTCTTTTGGCGGCTCAACGCGCGTTGCGTTAGCCTGCCAGCTCCACGGAAAGCTTGTTTAATTGACCACTCACCGAACCATCAATCACCATATCGCCCGCCTTGATAATCGCGCCCCCCATGAGGGACTCATCAACGCTGCACTTGAGAGACACTTCACGTCCCAAACGTGCTTTAAGCTTTTCAGCGATCATCGCCTGTTGTGCCGCACTGACTTGCTGAGCGGATACGATTTCGGCCTCGACGGTTTTTTCCGCCTCGGCCTTCAGCGTTTCAAATTGCTCGGCAATTTCAGCGACCACATCCAGGCGGCGATTTTCGGTCAGCAACTTGACCAGATTTGCGCCTGCGTCAGTCAGCACATCGCCGGCCACATCAATCACCAACTGCGCCACTTGCGCCTTGTTGACACTGGTGTTGCCGATAATGCCTTGCATGCCCGCATCCGCAGCAATCATCGCCACGGTTTGCAACATGCCAGACCATTCCTTCAGCTGGCCGGCTGCATGCGCCAGCTGGAAAACCGCTTCGGCATAAGGTCGGGCGATAGTAGATTTCTCAGCCATGGCCTTAGATCTCTGCTGCTAATTCGTTCAACAGGGCATCGTGAGACTTGGCATCGATTTCGCGCCGCAGCACTTTTTCGGCACCGGCAATAGCAATGCTGGCGACTTGCGCACGCAATGCTTCTTTTGCCTGATTAATCTCGCGCTCGATCTCGGCGTTGGCGGCGGTGACGATACGCTCACCTTCAGTGCGTGCCGTCTGCTTGGCCTCTTCAACAATTTCAGAAGCACGCTTCTGACCTTGCGCCACAACTTCAGCCGCCTGGGCCTTGGCCTCCTTGAGCACCTCAACCGCCTTCTTTTTGGCCAGCTCTTCTTCGTGCTTGCCTTTTTCAGCGGCCGCAAGACCATCGGCGATACGCTTCTGGCGCGCCTCCATGATCCCCGACAGAGGGCCCCACATCACTTTGTTGACAAACCAGATCA
Source organism: Gammaproteobacteria bacterium (assembly GCA_032250735.1). Lineage (NCBI taxonomy): Bacteria > Pseudomonadati > Pseudomonadota > Gammaproteobacteria > Gammaproteobacteria bacterium. The sequence goes on along the minus strand of JAVVEP010000005.1, from coordinate 2,940 downwards.
ACAAACCGAACGCGATCATCTGCGCTATAAGGGTAACTGTAATATTCACTGTTTCTTTCCTCCCGGCTTATCGCTGCGCTTTATTAACATTCAACAAAACGGACGGCGCATCGCCAAGTTAGTGGCCTGTTCTTTAACGTCTTCTCTATGGCAAGAAAATATTAAAGCGCGCCGATAGCGGCAGACAGGGCACCAACGAAGGGGTTAGCAAACAGGAACCACATTGCGAACGCCAGGATGATGAAAGGGAAAGACTCCATCAGACCGGCAAAGATGAACATGTTGGTCATCAGTACAGGACGCATTTCAGGCTGACGTGCGATGCCTTCCAGGGTTTTGGCACAGATCAGGCCCCAACCGATAGCGGAACCCAGTCCGGCAGCGGCCAGAATCACACCCACACCCACTGCAGTGTAAGCGTAAATCATCGCGATCATATCAGGTGTCATTGTTACTCTCCTTCAACTTAAAGTTTAAAAACAAGATTAAAAATAATTACTTTCCAAAAAGCCGCCTGTTGCAAAACGGCCTCTCAAAACTTTCACTCAGTGGTAGTGCTAGTGATCTGCGGTGTGCGCCATTCCCAGGTACACAATGGTCAATACCATGAAGATGAAGGCCTGCAGGGTGATAACCAGAATATGAAATAGCAACCAGCCCAGATCCAGCACCACCTGCAGCGGGAACCAGATCAGCATGCCTGCGCCCAGCGTTGCCGCACCGGCCAGCAGGGCGATCAACAGGAACACCAGCTCACCCGCAAACATGTTGCCGAACAGACGCAGACCGAGGCTCAGCGGCTTGGCCAGCTCTTCGATCGCCGTCATGACGATATTGGCGGGCATCGCAAACTTACCAAACGGATGGAACAGGAACATCTTCAGATACCCGCCCACGCCTTTGACCTTAAGATTGAAATACAGCGACAGCAGAAACACCGTCAGCGCCATCGCCATGGGTACGCTCAGATCCGTGGTAGGCACTACCTTGAGGTAGGGAATGCCCACCCAGCTGGCGATCAGGGGCAGTAGGTCGACCGGGATCAGGTCCATGAAGTTCATCAACCAGACCCAGACGAAGATGGTCAGCGCCATGGGCGCGATCAGCGGGTGATGGCCGGGGAAGGAATCGCGCACCTGGGTCTGCACAAATTCCAGGATAGACTCCACGAAATTCTGCATGCCGCTGGGCACGCCATCGGTGGCATTTTTGGCCACCCGCGCTCCGAAGGTCACAAACAGGATGCCGAGCACTACCGAGATGACGATGGAGTCGATATTCCAGGTCATAAACCCTTCACCGACATGCAGGTTGGTTAAATGATGCTGGATATACTCAACGGTACCACCACCGCTGGAACCTTCTGCTGATTGACTCAAGATCCTATCCCCTTAACGTTTTTAATCCGAGCTGCGCGCCGCGTTGCGGTCACGCACACTCATCAAATAACTGGCCTGTGCCAGGGCGAAGCCGATCAATACGGCCAGCGCGTCGAGCTTCAACAATCCCAGCCCGATTCCCAGCAACACGATCACTGCCGCAAATCTCACCACGGCACCGATGTATAAAATCATCATGCTCTGTTTGGGATCACTCAGCGCGATGGCATTCGCGCGCTTAAAGCCTCCGATCGAGATCAGAGCGAGCACTACGCTGGACAGGCCACCGTAACCGGCCGCCAACGCCTTCCACAAACCTGCTTCACTTAACCCAAAAAATGCAGCCGCGACGATCAGACTCATCGACAACTGGACGATAACAACCCGGCGGGCTTTTCCTGCAAGTGCTTTGTCTATTCCGGTCACTAACAAATCACTGCAATTTCGGATCGTTCAACAATTTGTATATTTTCAGGAAGCCGCCAACCAGACCCATCGCGCCTAAAATCAGCATGAAGATGGGCTGCGTCCCAAACCAGGTATCGACCCAGTAACCCAGTAAAAAACCGGCAACCACCATCGAGCTAAGCATGGTGCCGACGCTGATCAACAGCAGTCCGGGGGGCTTTGGCTTTTGTCCGGGCTTGAGTCCGGGCTTTTCCCTGGATCCACCCTCGCTCATCTGTATCGCTCCCTGCCTTCGGAGCTTTCCCTCATCCGGGGCATCCCAAAATTGGGCCGGAAGTATAACCAGCCACCCCGCTCGCGGCAAGCCACATCCAGGAGATATTTCTGTTTTTGCTGTGCTCAAGGCCAGCCCGGTCGCGCCGAAAACGGCGCGCCGCGCGGTTGGTCTCGCGACAATGCAGGGAGAATTTCGGGGAAATAATCCAGGGAAAATACTGGGGTGGAAAATTTCAGCAATGCCTTAAAGGCTTATCGGCCGCGCGGCCCCCGCCGCCCCGCCAGCCGGCGGGGCATCGGGCTAATTTACTGAATGCGCTGCAATATGCCATCCAGCTCATCGAGGCTGTTGTAGTGGATCACCAGTTTGCCGTTGCCCCTGGCGGCATGCTGGAACAGCACCTTGGCCGACAGCTTGCCGGACAGCTCGTCCTGCAAACGGCGGATGTCCGGATCCGGCAGCGGGCTGGCCTTTTTGCCCTGCGCAGGAGGCGCGCCCAGACGCCGCACCAGCTGTTCCGTCTCGCGCACGGAATACCCCCTGGTGGCGACCTCGCGGGCCGCCTCGCTTTGCGCCCGTCCCTGCAGCGCCAGCAGCGCGCGGGCATGGCCCATCTCCAGATCGCCATGCTCCAGCATCTTGCGCACGTCCTCATTGAGCGTCAGCAGGCGCAGCAGATTGCTCACCGCGGCCCGCGAGCGACCCACCGCGCCGGCGGCCTGCTGATGGGTCATCTCAAATTCGTCGATCAGGCGCTGCAGGGCGACGGCCTCTTCGATGGGATTCAGGTCTTCACGCTGAATATTCTCGATCAGCGCCATGGCCACGGCGGCCTCGTCCGGCACATCGCGCACCACGGCCGGGATCTCATGCAGG